>CAIMUD010000215.1 GCA_903844585.1 uncultured Actinomycetes bacterium
ACCATCTGGCGGACGAAGAGATGGAGATTTATTATCAAATACAACGACTTCAAAATCACTTTCAGGAACTTCCGTCAGGTTATCGCCAGCTGAAGGGCATAGCGGACACAACTCTTTTGGCGGAAGAAATACGCGGCCTTGTCTATGTGCTGCCATCGCAACCCACTCGTTAACAAGTGGATCTAAACGAAGTTCACCGATTCCGGGTTGGTCTGCTTTTTCACGTTTGTCATTAACTGCTCGCACTTGTCCTTGTGTGTCGTAATAGCGAATGGTGCGGCCGTCAGAGAGTGGACGATCGGTGCGCGTTATTCCTGCGCCGAGTTTCGGACTCATAGTGTGTCTACTCTATCCAATGAAGCGTGCGATTTACTGATTTCGTATCTTAGTTTTCTATCTCAGGTTACGCTTTGCCTACCTAGACATTACTTTTCACCGAAAGGATTAAAGCCTTGTTTTCATCGCATCTGGACCCAGATCAACGCGATGCAGCGCTTAAATCCTTAGCCACAAATACATTTGATGTTCTTGTAATTGGCGGCGGAGTCACAGGTGTTGGTGCGGCGCTAGATGCTGCCTCTCGTGGATTAAAAGTAGCCCTTGTAGAAGCATCCGACCTTGCATCCGGAACATCTAGTCGTTCAAGCAAACTTATTCATGGTGGATTGCGCTATCTAGAACAATATGATTTTAAGTTGATTCGCGAAGCACTTCATGAACGCGAATTAATGGTTTCATCTTTAGCACCGCACTTAGTTAAACCACTCGCATTTTTGTACCCACTCCACGAAAAAGTACGCGAACGCACCTATGTAGGAGCGGGTTTGGCACTTTATGATGCGCTGCGCGGATTCCAACGCGCACTTCCAGGACACAAACACATAAGTCAGAGGAAAATTCTTGAGATTGCTCCATCACTACGTCCAGACCTTGTAACTGGTGCGATTAAATATTTTGATGCACAAGTTGACGATGCGCGTCATACGATGATGATTGCTCGAACAGCAGTTCGCCATGGAGCAGTTATTGCCACCAACGTAAGAGTTGAATCACTTGTACGAGAGGGCAAACGAGTACTTGGAGTAAAAGCACGAGATACCGAAAGTGGAAAACTCATCACAATCAAGGCAACAGCCACAGTTATGTGTGCAGGAATCTGGAGCGATCAACTTCACGATTCATTTGGATTAAAAGCTGGCTACAACGTGACTATGAGCAAGGGTGTCCACATAGTTCTACCAAAGAAAGCTATTCAATCCAGAGAAGGAATTATTTTAAAGACCGCGAAATCTGTACTTTTCTTAATTCCATGGTCAAATAAGTGGATTGTTGGTACAACTGATACGCCATACACTGCAGATCCAAGCAAGCCATTGGCTGAGCGCGAAGATATTGAGTACATAATCAATGAGGCAAATAAAGTATTAAAACCAAAACTAAAGATTGAAGATGTCATTGGTGTGTATGCGGGCTTGCGTCCGCTCGTTGCAAACAAGAAGGACTCTT
The DNA here is from genome assembly GCA_903844585.1 of uncultured Actinomycetes bacterium. The sequence goes on from CAIMUD010000215.1 coordinate 1,507, forward strand.
CGACAACCAAACTTTCGCGCGAACACACAGTTGATCGCAGTGCTCCTGGATTCGTCAGTATTGTAGGCGGCAAATACACGACTTATCGTGTCATGGGAAAAGATGTTATTGATCTTGCAGGTATTGAACTACGTCGAATTATTCCTGAAAGTGTTACTGAAAAACTTCCAATAGTCGGAGCCGATGGTTATTTTGCTCTCATCCAACAGGCAGAGCGCATAGCCGAAGAAAGCGGATTAAGTTCAGAGAGTGTGATTCACCTACTTAATCGTTATGGATCGTTGATCAGCGAAGTGCTACAGATCATTGAGATGGATCCAAAACTTGCAAAGCCATTGGCTAAAGGGTTGCCGTATTTAAAGGCTGAGATTTATTACGCGGCTAGTCATGAGGGAGCACGCAGCGTCGATGATGTGATTTCAAGGCGAACTAGATTGGCATTTGAGGCAACTGATAGTGCGATTGAAATAGCAAATGATGTGGCAACACTTATCGCCCCTATTTTAAAGTGGACTGCCAAGCAGAAAAAGGATTCTATTAGCGCCTATCTTAAAATTGCAGAATACGAGATGCAATCACTTGAAGACGCGCTAGCAAGTGCCTAATTTTTAATTTGGTTTTTACATCCATTTGAAACTGGCCTACTTGTTGGCTTTTTAGTTGGCTTTGGTGTTGGAGTAGTTAGTGCTTGTTCAATTGTCAGAGTAATTGGTTGTGACGAAGTTGCATGTGTACCAGAGTTGTCATAGTAAACAATCTGACCATTCCACCCACCAGCAGGAATTCCCTTAACAGATAAAGTCCAGGAACCACTCGTTGCGCGCAAGGCACTCTGCTTCAAAGAAACATTCATAGGGTTGCCAGGATCTTGTACGAATTTAACTGAGCCAGTAACAACGGGTTCCTGAGATGGCCTTACGACATCGACATCGACTACTAAAGGTCGATTCGAATTACTAAATGTCACATTTTTAATTGTCATCGAACTAGGTTCGCCCATTGGCATCAGATCAGATGGTTCTGGGGTCCACGAACCTTTTCGCAGCGCAGCGAATGCCTCATAAGTTCCTCTAAATACATTGAGGTCCAAACGACTGCTTGGCACTCCATATTTAGAAGCAATCCCACAAGATGTGTACTG
>CAIMUD010000216.1 GCA_903844585.1 uncultured Actinomycetes bacterium
GATGGATCAAATGTGGGTAATCCCAGGCGTATTCTCAAAGACACAAGAAGTTTGGGGCTCCGGCCTCGGCGGTGTGTTCTTCTGGGAGCCACAGGGTGCACCTTCATACGGAGACATCTATATCAAGTAAGTAGTTAAAAGGAGAGTGGGTGCGAGAGTGAAAAATCTCTCGCATCCATCTTTCATGTAAAAGATGTAATTGCTTGATACTTAGCGAAGCGATTGTCGGAAACAATTAGTCGGATTGGAGTGGTTTAGCCCGTGTTTGCATATATCTCAAGGCGCCTAGCGGTTTCGCTTCTGATTCTTTTAACTGTGAGTTTTGCGGTTTATATAATTTTCGCATTTCTTCCTTTTGATCCAGCTGCTCTTACTTGCGGAAAAAATTGCAATGATCCTGGAATTATCGAAGCCAATCGACATCGTCTTGGTTACGACTTACCATTCTTCACACAATATTTCTTATTTTTAAAGGGTCTGTTATTTGGTCGCTCATTTGGTGAAGGTGCAGCTCTGATTAATTGCCCTGCGCCATCACTTGGCTATTCATTCCAGGAACATGCTTGCGTTACAAATTTAATTGGTGAAGCCCTCCCAGTTACTTTCTCACTTGCTATCGGCGCAATCGTTATGTGGTTGGCGCTCGGTATCGGACTTGGAATTCTTGCCGCCAGATTCCGTGGTCGTATCGTTGATCAGCTAAGCACAATCTTTGTTCTAGTCGGAACTTCACTTCCAACATTCCTAACTGGTCTTTTACTTATGGTCTTTGTAGTTATTCGTTGGCACTTAATTCCATTCCCCTCGGGCAACTACACGTCCTTCTTGGAAAATCCCTTTGAGTGGGCGCAGATTCTCTTCTTGCCTTGGCTAACTTTGGCTTTTGCTTATGCCGCTTTGTATACGCGCTTTGTTCGAAGTTCAGTTATCGATACTTCAAATGAAGATTACATTCGTACTGCACGTGCAAAAGGGTTATCTGAAAGTGTAATTCTTGGAAAGCACACACTTCGCTCTGCACTTGCGCCAATTGCAACAATGGCAGGTTTAGATTTTGCAGGGCTACTTGGTGGTGCAATTCTTACGGAATCAGTATTCAATCTTCCCGGACTTGGTCGACTTGCTATTAGCTCGGTAGTTAAATATGACTTACCAATTATTGTTGCAACTACTTTGCTAGCCGCATTCATTGTTGTAGTCATGAACTTAATCGTCGATATTCTCTATGCATATATCGATCCTCGGGTAAGAGTCGCATGACCCTTCTCAAAGTTGAAAACCTATCTGTTGATTTTCCGACACCAGATGGCCTAGTAGCAGCAGTTCACGAAACCTCATTCGAAATTAATGAAGGTGAAACTCTTGCAATTGTTGGTGAATCCGGTTCAGGCAAAACTGTTACAAACCTAGCTTTAATGGGCTTGATCCCAGCTCGTACTGCAAATATCTCAGGTTCTGCAATTTTCCAATCACATGATGGACCAATCGATTTGCTAGCCATGGACCGAAATGAACTCCGCAAGCATCGTGGAAAAGATATTGCAATGATCTTCCAGGATCCGATGTCATCCTTGCATCCGTTTTACACAATTGGTGATCAAATTATCGAAGCCCATCAGGTTCATAACAAGGTTGATTTAAAAGTTAGCAAAGCGCGAGCTATTGAATTGCTCGAGCTTGTTGGAATTCAAGGCGCAGATACACGCATTAAGGCTTTCCCACATCAATTTTCCGGTGGTATGCGCCAGCGCGTAATGATTGCAATGGCCCTTGTAAATAATCCTTCAC
>CAIMUD010000217.1 GCA_903844585.1 uncultured Actinomycetes bacterium
AAAAAACCTCTATAGGCTGATAATGGACTTGGGTGAACACTGGAAATTCTATTTTTTTCTGGAAAGAAATGCGCCAATTCTTGTGCTTGATTCCCCCAGAAAATACCAATTACTCCCATTTTTGCTAACGCCTGCGCAACTTGTTCGGTGAATTGATACCAGAGCGGATTAACCTTCTTCTGCGGCAAAGAAATACTTAAACCACGATTAAGTAACATGACCCCTTGTTTGGAAAGATAACTTAAATCTCCATTAGTGATCTCAACTTTACCTATATCGCTTGCAATTTCTTTAAAAATATTTTGCAAGGATGCCGGGATTTTGGTTGCGTTTGCAGGAATACTAAAAGAGAGTCCCATGGCTTGATCGGCATTAGGGTATGGATCTTGACCAAAAATAACTACTCTGATTGCAAGGGGATCACAATCAAATGCTTTGAATATAGAATTTTTCCCCGGAACATTTGTGTCGAAATCCAATTCATTTTCTAGTAGATCAAGTACGTTTAATGATGGCTCAAGTAGTGCTTTCCAGCGATGATCCAGTAATTCTCTAAGCGCGGGCAAAGAAACGGGCACTTTCATGCGTCACTTCGATTGGTAAACCAAAAACAGCGCTTATATGTTCTGTAGTAATAACCGATGCCACAGGTCCACTCGCTGCAATCTTTCCATCTTTAAGTAAAATTGCATGAGTGGTACCTACTGGAATCTCTTCAATATGGTGAGTAACCAAAACACTTGCAGGAGATGTCGGGTCGATTGAAAATTGTGCGAAACGTCGCAATAAATCTTCACGACCTCCAACATCTAATCCTGCTGCCGGTTCGTCGAGCAGAAGTAGTTCTGGATCTGCCATCAGTGCTCGAGAAATCAAAACACGCTTTTTTTCGCCAGAACTCAGGGTTGAAAAACGTCGATCTCCTAATTCGCGAACGCCAAAAGTAGTTAATAAGGCGACTGCACGTGATTCATCCCATAAGTCATAATCTTCATTCCAGCGACCAATAATTGCATAAGCCGCTGTTAAAACAACATCTTTAACCAATTCTCCTGACTCAACCATCGCTTCAAGCGATGGAGAAGCTAAACCAATTCGAGTTCGCAATTCAGATAAATCAACACGTCCCACTTGCTGGTTCAACAAAACGGCATTACCTTTACTCGGAAATATTCGAGCCGACAAAACTCCAAGTAAAGTTGATTTTCCAGCTCCGTTTGGTCCCAAAATAACCCAGCGCTCCCCCGGTGCTATTTGAAATGTTATCGGTCCCAATATTTGATTACCGTCGCGCACAACGCTTACCCCATCGAGGGCTAGAACCAATTGCGAGGACATAGACGAAAAAGATAGCGCGTCGAAGGGCCGGAAGGCGGTAATAGCACGCAATTTCGCATGTGTAATTGGCGATAAACTTCATCCATGGATACGCGTAATGGGATTGAAAATCGTTATACGGGATTAATCCTACTTTCCGGTGTTGATACCCCTGGAATTTCTTCGGCTCTATTTAAAACCCTGGAACCTTTCTCCGTCACTATCTTGGACATAGAACAAGTTGTCATTAGGTCTCGTTTAATTCTCACAGTTTTGATCGACTTAGATCCCGCACATGCCCAAGCTGTTGAGTCAGATTTGAATGAATGCGCTAAAAAACTCAATGTAGATATTGCTACATCATTTTCGAATGAATCAACTCAGTCAATTGCACAAAAAACTGGTCTTATACATGTCATTGCACTTGCACAGAAGATTACACCTGGAGCAATTGCTGAACTTGCTTCTCATATAGCTTCAACGGGTGGAAATATAGAACGTATCCATCGAAGCGCCTCTTTTCCTTTAACCGCAATCGAATTCCTAGTATCCGGATCGCATTCGGACGCCCTCCGAAATTCATTAGGACCATCTGCTAAAAAATTCGGAGTAGACATAGCAATCCAAGATGCAGGCCTCAATCGCTTTGCTCGAAAATTGGTTGTTATGGACGTTGATTCAACTCTTATCGAACAAGAAGTGATTGATTTATTGGCAGAAGTTAGCGGCGTAGGGGAACAAGTTCGGGCTATTACAGAATCTGCCATGCGCGGCGAATTAGATTTTGAAACTTCCTTAAGAAAACGAGTCGCACTGCTTAGTGGGCAACCTGAATCCATAATTCAAACGGTGGCGAAACAAATTTCACTCACTCCCGGTGCCAGAACGCTTATACGAACGTTGAAAAAACTTGGTCACGGCGTGGGGCTTGTATCTGGTGGTTTTTCGCAAGTTATTGATCCAATAGCTGCTCAATTGGGTATTCCTCACATACGATCAAATACTTTAGAAATTATTAATGGGATCATCACCGGCAATCTCTCGGGTCCGATTATCGACCGCGCAGGAAAAGCACAAGCGCTCAAAGAGTTTGCTCAACTTGAGCAGATCACGCAAGCCAACACAATCGCCATAGGTGATGGTGCTAATGATTTGGACATGATTGCAACTGCTGGTCTAGGCATTGCTTTCAATGCCAAACCTACTGTGCAGGCGGCGGCACAGAGTG
>CAIMUD010000218.1 GCA_903844585.1 uncultured Actinomycetes bacterium
CCTTTGCCTATAACGTGATCGGGATACCGATTGCTGCAGCCGGTTTATTAACACCGATGTATGCCGCGGGAGCGATGGCAGTTAGCTCGTTATTTGTGGTTACAAACTCGCTACGTATCAAATAGAAAAGCACACGGATCCCTTGAGATCTATGTGCTGTTCTGATTGGTAGCGGGGGCAGGATTTGAACCTACGACCTCTGGGTTATGAGCCCAGCGAGCTACCGAGCTGCTCCACCCCGCGTCGGAAGTGTCAGTCTAAAGGTTGTGCAAGTAATAGCCAAATCCGCCTATTTAGCGAATGAAATTACTTGCGTCCTTCGGCAGCAATAGCAGCGGCAAGTGCCGCCTTTAAGCGATCTTGTGCGCGTCCATATGCTGCAAAATCTCCCTTAGCAAGTGCCGCATTTCCATCAGCAATCGCTTGCTTTGCATTTTGTAGCGCAGACTTTAGATCTGCAGATGCATTATTGGTATTCGATGTTACTGGTGTACCGGAAGAAGAGGTTCCGGAGTTTCCGCCGAATACTTGATCAAGTGCGCCTTTGAGCGAACTGTCGTATCCGATTACATCACCGAATGAAACGAGTACTTTCTGTAAAAGTGGATATGCAGCAGAGTTTGCAGTCGCTTTTACATATACCGGTTGCACATAAAGCAATCCGCCACCAACAGGAAGCGTCAACAAGTTGCCGAGAACTACATCTGATCCGCCTTGGCGAAGAAGTGAGAGCGAGTTAGCGACTTCTGGTTTAGCTTCAAAGTTTGAAGCAACTTGCGAAGGTCCGGCGACGTTTGTGCTTCGTGGAAGTTGTAATACTGAAATTTTTCCGTAATTCGGTCCATTGTTGGAATCAACAACTGCAAAGGCAGAAAGGTTTTCACGTCCACCGCGTGGAACAAATGGAGTTGTTAAAGCGAAGGTTGGTTTATCAGTTCCTGGCATTTCTAAAGTCATGTAATACGGAGGCTGCGCTCCAGCATTGGCACCGAATGTAGAAGGATCGCGAGGTACGCGCCAGAAATCTTGTCCGCCATAGAAAGCTGCAGCGGTTTGTACGTGATAAGAACTAAGCACATCACGTTGTACGCGGAATAGATCTTCTGGGTAGCGGATGTGCTCAAGCAACTGTGCCGACATCTTGCTCTTTGGGGTCACAGTATTTGGGAATGCCTTCATCCAAGTCTTTAATACTGGGTCTTTCTCATCCCATTGGTAGAGAACGACTGTGCCGTCATAGGCATCGACAGTGGCTTTAACTGAGTTTCGGATGTAGTTGATGTTCTTATTGGTCTGCGCAGTGATTGAAGTTGAGTTAGTTGTTAGCGCATCAGTAGTCGCTGTTCCTAACGAAGTTGTCTGCGCATATGGATAACCAGCACTTGTAGTGAAGCCATCGATAATCCATTGGATCTTTCCATCAACGATCGCTGGATATGGATCTCCATCAAGAGTTAGCCATGGAGCAACTTTAGCGACGCGCTCACGTGGCGAACGGTTGTAGAGAATCTTGGATTCTGAATTGATCAAACTTGATAAAACGATACGTTGTTCTTGATATTGAATAGCAAAGAGCAACTTATTAAGTAAGCCACCCATTGGTACTCCACCTTTACCTGTGTAGGTGTAGTTCTTCTGACCATTAGATGAAGCATCATCTGGATAATCGAATTCAACTGGGGTATCAGTCTTAGGTCCACCGATAATTGAATAATCTGGAACATTCTCACCAAAATAAACTCGTGGTTCAAACTTTCCAAGTCCCTTTGTTGGTGGAAGATCTCCAACTAAGAAAGTTGGCTTGCCATCGGCATCAACTGAATTTCCAAATGCAGAAACAAAACCAAAACCATGGGTGTAGACCAAGTGATCGTTGATCCAGTTACGGCTTGGGTTACCTTCAATATTTAGCTCACGAACTGCAACAACAGCATCGCGTTGTACGCCATTAACTGTGTAGCGATCGATATCTAGTGATTCCGGGAAGGTGTAGTAAGGCTTAATTTGTTGCAACTGGCGGAATGTCGCAGATAGAACGTTTGGATCCATCAATCGAATATTTGCAATCGTTGCAGCATCAGTTGCGAGTTGGCCAGAATTTGTAGAAAGCGTGGCTTGATAATCCTTGATTTCAACATCAGTAAGGCCATATGCGGCGCGAGTTGAATCGATATTACGCTGAATATAAGGGGCTTCCTTAGAAGATTCAGATGGCTTTACTTGGAATTGCTGAACTACACCTGGATAAACACCTGCAATTAGTACAGATGCTCCAACCATTAGCGCTGTTCCTGCTGCCGGCAAGATCAAAGATTTACGGACAATATTTGCAAAGAAGAGAAGCGAACAGATAACTGCGATCGCAGCCAGAATTGATTTCGCCGGCAAAGTTGCATTCACATCGGTATATGTGAGACCCGTAATTAGCCTGCTCTCTTTTAGCGCGAGGGCATAACGATCAAACCAGTAAGCAATTGCCTTTATCAAAACGATTAATCCGAGAAGAATTGAAATTTGAACACGAGCTGCGACGGATATGCGATCAGTGCGAAGCTGCGGGCGGATACCGCCATATACATAATGAACTGCGACGCTGGCTAGCGTTGCCAAAATTATAGTTGAGATGGCCCAACCAATAAGTGTTTGCAAAAATGGCAGACGGAATGCAAAGAATGAGATATCCATTCCGAACTGTGGATCTTTAACTCCGAAATCTGTGGCGTTCTTAAATTGCAGCCAAGAGCTCCAGAGTTGCACTCCCGTGGTTCCACCAAAATAGAAGAGGACTACTGAAATTCCGGCAAAGACTAATTTGCG
>CAIMUD010000219.1 GCA_903844585.1 uncultured Actinomycetes bacterium
AAGTGTTCCCTCGGCGGCTTCTGCCTTGAGCCCTTCACGTGTAAACCATTTCACTTCTGTGATTTCAGCGCCATCTGGACTTGCAAGTTTTGGATCATCAACAAGGGCATCGAAAGCAACCATGATTGATGCTGGGAATGGCCACGGTTGTGAACCGAGATAAGAAATCTTTGAAAGTGTGACGCCAGATTCTTCATAAACTTCTCTTGAAACGCATTGCTCGAAAGTTTCGCCAGGTTCTAGAAATCCTGCAAAACACGAGAATCGACCTTCGGGCCATACTGGTTGATGTCCAAGCAAAATTCGATCATCTTTATCTCGAACTAAAACGATTACTGCAGAGTCGGTACGTGGATGATGTTGGCTTGAATCTTTCGAACATACTCTGACAGCTCCGCCAAGATCAACGGTGGTTGTCGCACCGCAACGAGCACAGTGTGGATGTGAGTTATGCCAATTAGCTAAAGCAACTGTGTGAAGAGCAACTTCTAAATCCAATTCGGTAAGGGTGGGGCCAAGCTCTCGAGGAGTTGCAAAACCTGGCTTTGCCTCAGCTACTTCGTTTTTTAAACCCTGATCTTCTGAATTCCAAGCAAAATAACTCTGACCTGTTGTGGCGTCTTTGCCAAGAAAATATCTCTCGCCCTTCGAAAACTTTCCTGTAGAAATTAGCTCTGCGACCTGGGAGACAGTTAGGTAACGAAGTCCAAGAGAATCTGGCGATGCCGAAATGTATCCATCAGAAAAGTGAAGAATGCGTGATTGTTTCCAGAGAAGATCCAGCGATTCAGGGTGAGTACGAAGTTCGCCGCAGCGGTCAATCACCGATGGCTGGTCGTTAATCGTGCTCATAAGAGGTAACTCTATTAGCCTGTGGCATATGCGCATTACCTCATGGAATCTCCTGCATGGAATGGCTATCCCGCCTACAACTTTGGCAACCGAGGAAGGCTCCGTCGCGCCATCACTTCGTAAGGCTGTAGAAAAAATTGGCAGCGATATTTATGGCTTTCAAGAAGTAGATCATTTTTTGCCGCGGACAAATAACGCCGACCAAATACTTGAAATTGCACAATCGGTTGGAGCAAAAGACTGGGCCTTCGCTCCAAATATAATTGGAACTCCAGGTGAGAAATGGCGCAAATTAGTTAGCGGCGATGACGAAGTAGTTGCGCATTCAAGTAATGAAGTTGGTTCATATGGAATTGGAATCGTTTCTAAAGTTCCTGTTGTGCAGTGGAAGCGGCTAAATTTAGGGAACTCGCCGATAGGCATGCCGTTACTTATTCCTCGAAGTGGCGAAGGTAGTAGTAAAGACAGCGGAGCTGAGGAAAAAATAGGTGGCATGCAAGCAATCTATGTTCGAGATGAACCACGATGCGCACTTGCAGCTGTTCTAGAAAATGGTTTTACAATTATTAATACCCATTTATCTTTTGTTCCTGGTGTAAATATCTCCCAACTGATAAGAATGAAGCGTTGGGCGTTAGAAATTGCAGCCGAAACAAAGACAACACCAATCATTATGGGCGACTTAAACCTTCCAAAGAATTTGCCGGTCGCTATGAGTTCGTGGAAAAGTCTGGCAAGTATGAATACCTACCCAAGCTGGAAGCCATCAATTCAATTTGATTATTTTCTAGCGCCTAAATTTTCAATGGAAAAAGGCGGTGCAATTAAAACTTTCGCACACCTGAGATCAGAGTTCACTGGAATAAGCGATCATCTGCCGTTAAGTATCGCTATAAATCAAGAAGCTTAATCAACTCTGCTTCGCTCATAAGGTCAGCGGGTCGATCCGTAATACTTGTCGGAACATAATGAAAGGCTGCAGATACCTTTGATATATCCACAGCGCGCAGCTTTGACCATGCCAATCTATACATCGCTAATTGAATTGCTTCAGATTGACCAAGTTTCTTAGAACCCGTCTTCCAGTCAACAACTTCAAAATTTGTCCCGTCTTGATAAACGGCATCAATACGACCTCGAATCAGCCTTCCGTTGATAACACTTTCAAAAGGAACTTCGACTGCAACAGGTGAGCGATGTGCCCATTCTGATGAAAGCCACTTCGCTTTAAGATCTTCAAGTTTTACATCTTCTTCGAGTGGATCCAAGAAATCTAAATCTTCGTCATCAAAGAGTGTGGCTGCCCCGAAGTGGTGCTCAACCCATAAGTGAAAAGCGGTACCTCGCCTGGAATATTGATCTGTGGTGCGAGGCATTGGTCTGCGAATATCTTCAGCTAGCGCTTCGGAATTTTCATGGAGTCGCACAAGAGTCGAAGTGGAGAGTCTGGCAGGCAAAGTGACTTTTAGACTTTGGCTCTTAAATAATTTAAAGTCGCTGATAAGTGCTGCTGCATCTATTGCCCAAGAATTTATATCTTCGGAGTTACTTACTTGATTTCTTTGAACCTTTGACAGATCAAAAGGCTTGGCAGCCCTAACAGTTGCAGCGGCTCTTTCAAAGCTATCGCGACGGCTACCAAGCGGATCAATTGGCCATATCCCAGAGAGTGGATTTTCAATTCTAGGATTCTTACTCCCATCCTTAGGCTTTTCATAGTTATTTAAGATTCGACCTGATTTTTCTGCAACGTTAAATACGTGCTGGAAAATCGAAGATGGCTCGGTCATCTTCGCGCCATCGCGCCACCATGATGTTGTTGCAATCAAATGAGTGCGGGCTCGTGTAAATGCAACATACCCAAGTCGCGCTTCTTCGCGGAGTTTTACCGTGTTACATATCTTCCCGTATGCCTCAATTGCTTTACTAGCCTCTGAATTTTTACTCGCTTCACCAAAGCTAAACACTGGTAGTTCAGCTCGATCTCCACGAAGTGCAAAAGGAATGTGCCGTTCGTTGGTAATCCAATTATCTGGATCTGATGTATTAACTCCAGGAAAAGTTCCTTCAGCTAATCCTGGTACTGCAACAACATCCCACTCGGCACCTTTTGACATATGGACCGTAAGAATTTGAACTACATCGCTTCGAACTTCAGTAGTTGCAGACTTAAGGCCACCCTCTTCTTCAGATGCGATATCTAGCCATTGCAAGAATTGGCCAAGAGTTCCGCCACTGCGTGCAAATTTTCCGGCTTCATCCATAAAGCGATCGATATGTCTGCGCCCAGACCCAGTGCCATCGCGCAACATCACTTCCTGCTCGAGGTTGAGATACCGCTCTATTTCATTGATGAGATCGGTAAGTGTTCCGCCTGCGCGCGAACGAAGCCTACGAAGGTCTGCTGCAAATTCACTTATGCGAGTAAAACCTTCACCTGAAAATTGCGAACGGTCAGCTTTTTCAATCTCATCGAGTGAATCAATGAGTGAACCAAGGAATTGATCATCTGCTTCGGCTTGTTCAAGATTTCCATTAACGATCCTCTTGATAAAACTCTTGCTTGCCTCCTTGCTTCCAGATGCGCGACTACGTGAGTAGGCACCAAGTGCTGCGATATCACTTGCACCTAAATTCAACCTTGGACTAGTTAGATGGCGCATGAGAGCAGAGCCAGCATCCGGATCGCTAATTATTTTCAATAAAGAAACTATGTCTGCAACTTCTGGAACGTGAATGAGGCCTCCCAAGCCAATAACTTCTACAGGCATTCCGGCGCTACGAATGGCACTTTCAATTGCAGGAATTTGAGAACGCTTTCGAACTAGAACTGCGAATGAACTTCGCTTCTCCGCGGCTTTTTCCTGACGATCTTTGGCAAACCACAATTCTTTAAAATATTCTGCAATTGCATCTGCTTCGGCATCGATAGTTTCAAAAATTCCGCAAGCTAAATCACCAACGCCGGCGTTTGGTCTTGCCGTTAGTGGATCTACTTTAACGCCAGAAGTTGCTCTAATCTCCTCTGAGACAACATTTGCGAGTTCGAGAATTGATTTATCATTTCTAAATGTCGTAAGCAATGAATATTGCGTAGCACCATTTTGTCCAGAAGACTTTGGGAAATATTTATTAAATGCGCTAATAGTCCCGGCTGATGCACCACGCCAGGAATAAATCGCTTGGCAAGGGTCGCCAACTGCCATAACTGGATGGCCACCACCAAAAAGTGCCGAAAGCATACGCACCTGAGATTGTGAAGTGTCTTGATATTCATCTAGCAACACAACTTTGTACTTTGATCTCTCTAGTTCGCCAATATCAGAGAAATTACTTGCGATATCTGCAGCCAGCGACATTTGATCATCAAAAGATAGCTCGCCTGACTGGTGGCGAAGTTCGATAAATCTCTCCACCATCGGCAACATGCCTATACGTTGATTTAATACGCGCGCAACTTTTCGCACTTGGTCGTTTAAATCGCCAGTCATCTTCGAAAGTTCTTCAAGAATTTGCCTGTCTGCTCTCACTACATCATCTGGTTTGATTTGATGTTCCAGAATGAGCTTTGTTAAACCAAGTAAGTCATCAATAACTGTGCTGACTGCGCTCTCATTACGGTAGTCAGGGTCATCCCAGTTGCGCACTACTTCATTTGCAAGTTGCCACATTGCGGCATCTCCCATGGGCTGCGTATCTGCATCAATGCCAAATCGAATTGAATGTTCGCTAAGTAACTTGCCCGCATATGAGTGATAAGTGGTTACAGATGTATCAAGGGGTACTTGTTTATCGATTAGGCCAGCAGCTTTTAACTGACGAAGGCGTGTACGAATACGCACTGATAATTCGCCAGCAGCTTTGCGTGTAAATGTAAGTCCCAGAATTTCATCAGGCTTTACAAAGCCATTTGCAACGAGATAAATAACGCGGGCTGCCATGGTTTCTGTTTTGCCAGATCCAGCGCCTGCAATCACAACAGATGGCTCCATTGGATTACTTACAATCGAAATAATGTCAGATTGCTCTTTTGTTGGGCGGTAAACCTTTTCACCGGCCTTTGCTAGTGCATCAGCAATATCCTTTGGTGAGTACTTTTCAATCATGAAATGACCGTCCGTCCTTCATTTTGAATCGGACAGCTCGGTTTAACTACGCATTTCTTACACATATCGTTCTTTTTAGCGATGAATTTTTCAGCGCCCATTCCAACTGCAATCTCTTGAAGCCGCGCTATAACTTCATCTTTATCTATAACTGGCTGTGTTCGTGTTGTGACTTTCTTCGAATCCTCAGCGAGATAAACAAGTTCGGCGCCAGTTGTTTTTCTTCCGCTTAACTTCTCTTGAAATCCATCGAGTGCAACGGCTAGCTGGTAGGCAGCCAGCTGGAGATTGGCCTTTGCTTTCTCTCCAGAGATTTTATTTTTACCAGTTTTAAAGTCGATGACATAAAAGTTGCCATCGGTATCAACCTCAATACGGTCGATACTTCCACGAACCTTGGCGCGACCGATTATGAATTCAAATTCGAGTTCGGCGCCTTCTACGTCACGTGTAGTACTTGCGTGATATCGAGCAAACCTCTCCAACATTTTTATCGCCCTGGAAAGCGCGGTTGCGCTAATCCATCCTTGGCTCTGATCAATGAGCGGCCATGAAGCAGTGAGTTTTTCCACGAGACCTTCTTGGGTAATTTCAGGTTGCTCAACTTTTATACGAGCAAATTCGTGAATTGCTGAGCCAAGAATTTGTGCAGTGGAATCACCGTTTGTTCCACCGCTTTTTTCGAAGAACCATTTAACTCCGCACTCAGTAAAAGCTTCAGCGCCACTAGGAGATACCGATACAACGCCCTCGCCGATTACAAGTGGTTGGTTAGTTGAAAGAGGTTTAGCTCCAAGCCAATTCTCTGGATTTGCTCCTGCTATTGCTTCATTGCTTAAAGTTTTCAAAAGTGATGCGGCGTCATTTGCGCTATCGCCGTGCAATTCACGTCGAAGAGTTGCAATGAGAGCAGGCGTTGTAAGTGGTCGTGGAACTTCTGTGATGACAGGAGAATCAGTGAGATCGCCAAAGACGTGCGCTGCTATCTCATCAAAATAATTAGAAGGCTCATCCTCTTCTCGTTGCACCGCAGTAACAATTAAATTCTTCTTTGCTCGAGTGACCGCAACATGTAGCAATCGACGTTCATCTTCGGCCAGCGCACTTGCTGCAATAACATCTAACTCTTTGCGCGCTAAATCTCCGTGACGTTCGCGTTCGACAAGTCTTTCACTTCCAAGGAGCGAACTTCTTTGCTTCAGGTTTGGCCATACACCTTCTTGTAGCCCTGCAACTGCCACAACTGCCCACTCGCGGCCCTTTGCTAAATGCACTGTAAGTATCTCTACAACATCAGAGCGAACTCCTTGCGCTGTAATTAAATCTCCTGCAATCACTTCCCCAGAAATTTCATCGAAGAAAGCGCTCGGACGTGAGTAAGGAAAACGTTCAGAAAAGCGCGCAGCCGAGTCAAAGAGTTGGATCATTGCATCGAGATCACGATCGGCTGCTGCGCCTCTACTTCCTCCACGGAGTGCAATCTTTTTCCAAGCGCTACTTAATAATTCATTGTCACCAGTCTTGGCGTGATCCCAAACTGCACCAAGTACATCCTCTGCGCGCGCATCTTTTTTGCGAGCTGCACTTCGTGCCGCTTTGAGTAGTTCGTGCACGCGAGTTAGCGCTGCCTTATCTTCGATCGGAATATCGCCCTTATCGATGCCATCAATAATGAGCTGTGTACCTGCACGTTTATCGTTTTCGTCATCTCTACTCGCAAGAAGAGCGGTACGAATGCGCCTAAGTAAAATTGAATCTGCTCCTCCAAATTCGGAGAGAAGCAACCTTTCACATGTATCTAAGTTAAGTGGTTGTTCACCTGTTGCAACTCGTGCAATAAGTAGGAATGGCGCAATGGCAGGGTTATTTGCCAGAGTTTGTAAATCTCCGGCAACAGGTATCCCAACTTGAGCAAATGCTCGGCGAAGCGCTGCTGATTGGGTTCCTTCAGAGCGCAAAATAACCGCCATCTCGGAATACGGAACTCCTTGAATGAGATGCGCGCGCTTAAATTGATATGCGATGTATTGCGCTTCCTCCGATTGCGAACGAAGTCTTGAAACTACGAGGGGCTGTTCACTTTTTACTCCCTCGATATATGCGCATTTGCGATTCCTATTTTCTGACTTTGATCTAAATCCCCCAGCAACTAAATTTCCAATTTCAAAAATCTCTGGAGCACTTCGATATACCGAAGTTAATTGAATAACTTTCGCCCCGGCACTTTTAAATTTATCAATTTCCCCAGCTAAACCATCAGGATCTGCTCCACGAAATCTTCCGACTGCCGAATCCGAATCAACGGCTAAAAGTAAATCTTCTCCTGCAATTAACCTTAACAATTCGCGCTGCGCAGGATCACTCTCCTGGAATTCATCGACCATAATTGTTTTAAAGCGAGCTTGTAATTCAGCACGTAAATTTTCATTCTGTTTTAGATTCGCAATTGCAACGCTAATAAGTTCGGATGGATCGATTCGCATCTTGGAATCGGCTGCGCCTTCCTCGCGTATCGCCATTACCTCTTTGTAGCGTTGCCAGAAATCAGCTGATGCTGCCCAAAATTTCTCGCCAACCAAAGCGCCTCGGCTAGATAATTCTTTGGGAGAAATACCTCGTTCGTTAGCTCGCATAATTAAATCTCGGAGTTCGCGAACAAAGCCACTTGTAAGAAGCGGATTACCCTTTTTATCTTCGCCGTCTTGTAATTCAACTGGCCATAATTTGTAGCCATCTTCAACATCGCCTTGCAATAGCTCTTTTATAAAACTTTCTTGCTCGGGACCGGAGAGAAGGATTGGCTCGTGATAACCCTGCCCGGTTTTCATCTTCATGATCGAATAAGCAAGTGAGTGAAAAGTTCTGGCAAGCGGCTCGTACATAGTTTGCGTCGTTCGCAACGCAATTGCATCTCGTAACTCAGATGCTCTCTCGCGACCATAAGTAATTAGTAAAATCGAATCTGGATTTTGACCATCTTGAATTCGCGCCAACGCCGCTTCAATCAATATCGAGGTCTTACCTGTTCCTGGCCCACCACTGACAACAACCGGACTTCCGCGATGTCGCACCGCACCAACCTGAATCGCATCTAGCGCCGGCGAATCCGCACTTACTTCGCGCTTTACGAGTTCGATTCCCACGCGCTAATTCAACCGCAACCCTCCGACAAAGTTCCGAAAGGTTGATTAAAACGACCAGATAAAACAATAGGAACGGAGTAAAGAGGATGTTAACGAGCACATCCTCGGCTCAGCTTTGATTATTAAAGAGAAAAAGTCGGGGAAAGAGGATGTTAACGAGCACATCCTCGGCCCGGCTTTTCTCTTTATAAAACTCTAAGACTGGTTAGATTTCTTTGCGCGCGAAGTTGCTCGTGCGCGTTCTGAGCCATCGAGAGTTACTTTACGAATTCGCACAACAGCGGGAGTCACTTCCACGCATTCATCTTCGCGACAGAATTCGAGAGCACCTTCCATGTTGAGTCTCTTTGGCGGAATTAGCTTTTCAGAATCATCTGTTCCTGATGCACGCATATTTGTTAACTTCTTTTCGCGAACACAATTAACGTCCATGTCATCGGCGCGAGAGTTTTCGCCAATAACCATGCCTTCATAAACTTCATCGCCTGGTTCAACAAAAATTGATCCGCGCTCTTGAATACCGGCAATTGCATATGAAGTTACGGCACCCATACGGTCTGAAACAAGAGAACCAGTTGAGCGAGTACGCAATTCACCAAACCATGGCTCGTAAGAATCGAAAACGTGGTGAAGCAAACCAGTTCCACGAGTTTCAGTAAGGAACTCGGTACGGAAACCAATAAGACCACGGGAAGGAACCTTGTAATCGAGGCGAATCCAACCGGTGCCATGGTTAACCATTTGTTCCATCCGGCCCTTACGTAGCGCCATCAACTGAGTAAGTACACCTAAATATTCTTCAGGTGCATCAATAGATAAACGCTCCATTGGTTCGTGAAGTTTTCCATCAATCATCTTGGTAACCACTTGTGGCTTTCCAACTGTGAGTTCAAAACTTTCGCGCTTCATGATTTCAACAAGAACTGCAAGCTGTAGCTCACCGCGGCCCTGAACTTCCCATGTATCTGGGCGTTCTGTGTTGAGCACGCGAAGTGAAACGTTACCTACTAGCTCCTTATCAAGGCGATCTTTTACCTGACGGGCGGTAAGCATCTTGCCGCTCTTACCTGCAAGAGGCGATGTATTAATACCGATTGTCATGGAAATCGATGGCTCGTCCACTGTAATAAGTGGAAGTGCATGTGGGCTCTCAAGATCAGCAAGAGTTTCACCGAGAGTAATCGTCTCAATACCAGCAACGGCGATTATGTCGCCAGGGTTTGCTTCAAGTGCTGGAACGCGCTCGAGAGCTTCTGTCATAAGAAGTTCTGAAATCTTTACTCGCTCGACTGTTCCATCAGTCTTAATCCAAGAAACTGTTTGGCCTTTTTTAATCACACCTTCATGTACGCGACAAAGTGCAAGACGACCAAGGAATGGTGATGAGTCAAGGTTTGTAACGTGTGCTTGAAGTGGTGCGCCTTCGTGATAAACCGGTGCAGGAATTGCAGAGAAGATTGTGTCGAACAAAACGTCGAGGTTCTCTTCCACTGGAAGTCCACCATCTGCTGGACGTGTAAGGGAGGCGCGACCATTTTTTGCAGATGCGTAAACGACTGGGAAATCGATTTGTTCTTCATTTGCATCGAGATCTAGGAATAGTTCGTAAGCCTCATCAACAACTTCTGCGATACGTGAATCGGGACGATCCACCTTATTAATAAGCAAAATAACGGGCAAATTCTTTTGTAGCGCTTTACGCAATACAAAACGTGTTTGCGGAAGTGGACCTTCAGATGCATCCACTAACAAAATTACGCCGTCAACCATTTCTAGTCCACGTTCTACTTCTCCACCAAAGTCTGCGTGGCCAGGAGTATCAATAATGTTAATAATTGTGTCGCCGCGCTTTACCGCAGTGTTCTTCGCAAGAATCGTAATTCCCTTTTCGCGTTCAAGATCCATTGAATCCATCATGCGGTCTTGGCCTTCTTCTTGCTTTTTGTGCGCAGCAAATGCGCCCGACTGCCACAACATCGCATCAACGAGAGTTGTTTTTCCGTGGTCAACGTGAGCGATGATCGCAACGTTGCGAAGATTGTCGCGAGTTTTCTTTGGCAGACCCTTTAGGTGTGGTTGCTTAGCTCGTGTGTTTGCATTATTAGAAATTGGTTTATTAGGTATCAAATTAGACATTGAATCTGAACTCCACTACATCTCCGTCGGCCATTACATATTCCTTGCCTTCCATACGTACTTTGCCTTTAGCTTTCGCTTCAGCCATGGAACCTGCAGCAACTAGATCATCAAAGGCAACAATTTCTGCTTTGATAAATCCTTTTTGGAAATCTGTATGAATAACACCAGCGGCCATGGGTGCGGTGTCACCTTTATGAATTGTCCAAGCACGTGCTTCTTTAGGACCTGCAGTCAAATATGTCTGCAACCCAAGCACGCTAAATCCAACTCTTGCAAGAGTTGTCAATCCTGGTTCTTTCATTCCAATTGATTGCAAAAGTTCGAGAGCATCGGCATCGCTTAGTTCAACAAGTTCTGACTCTGTTTTTGCATCTAGGAAAATTGCTTCTGCCGGCGCAACAAGTGCCTGCAACTTTGTGCGCAGAGTGTCATCGTGAAGCTCTGCGGCATCTACGTTAAATACATATAAGAATGGTTTAGCAGTTAAAAGGTGGAGCTCTTTCAAGACTTCAAGGTCAAGGCCAGAGGATGAAAGTGGCTTTCCGCTCTGCAGGTGCGCTTCGGCTTTCTTAACGCCTTCAACAACTACGGCCATCTCTTTATTGACTCGAGCCTCTTTTTCAAGGCGAGTCATGGCCTTTTCAATAGTCTGCAAATCGGCGAGCGCCAATTCGGTATTGATTGTTTCGATATCGCTGCCTGGATCAACTCGACCATCTACGTGGACTACATCGCCATCAGCGAAGACTCTAATAACCTGACAAATAGCATCTGTTTCGCGGATATTTGCAAGGAATTTATTTCCAAGGCCCGCACCTTCTGATGCGCCTTTAACGATTCCTGCGATATCTACAAATGAAAGGGCTGCTGGCAAAATCTTTTCTGAGCCAAATATTTCGGCCAGCTTATTGAGGCGATCATCTGGTACTCCAACAACGCCAACGTTTGGTTCGATCGTTGCGAAGGGATAATTGGCAGCCAAAACGTTATTTTTGGTGAGCGCATTAAAAAGGGTCGACTTGCCCACATTTGGTAGACCAACGATTCCAATTGACAGGCTCATAAGGGGTAGAGCCTACGCGTGATTGTCGGTACCTCCTGCCACGATAGGCCCATGCAAGCGACATCTAACGCCTTAGTGACCGTCTTAACTCTCATTGTGGGGCTTTTCATAGGCCTTGGACTCGGAGTTTTGATTACAAATCTTCGCAGCAAGGCAAATGGTGGTTCATCGCATCTTGCAAATGATTTACAGAGTGCAGTCACACAACGCGATCAATATAAAAAAGATCTTGATGCGCTTCAAAATAAAGCGCTCGAAGATACAAAATTTGTTACTGAATTAGCCGCAATGAAAGAGACAGTAGCAAATTTAAATAAGCAAGCAGCGGATGCAAATCGACAGCGAACAGAGGCAGAGACGCGCATCGATACAACTATCAATGAGATGCGTCGTGCCAACCAATCTATCTTTGATGAAACTCGCAAAATTGCTGGTGCGCTAAGTAGCTCACAAACTCGTGGCAAATTTGGTGAAGCTCAACTCGAACTCTTACTAACAAGTGCTGGGCTTCGCAAAGGGCAAGAGTATGAAAGCCAACGATCAACTACTGATGACGATAATTCAGGTATTCCAGATATTACAGTCAAGGTACCGGGTGGAAGTCAGCTCTTCATCGACTCAAAATTTCCATTCGAAAGATTTATCGCAGCCTTTGATACTGAGGTCCAAGAAGATCGCGATGAGCTTCTTCGCCAACATACAAAAGACCTTTTAAAGCATGTGGAAGCGCTGGCAAAGCGCGGATACCACAAATCACAGAAGTCACCGGATTTCGTAATTCTTTTCTTGCCTTTTGAAACTCTCCTAGCCGAAGCCTTACGACTGGATGAAAATCTTCTGGAGAAGGCTTTTAAGTTAAATGTCACAATTTCTACACCAACTTCGATGATGGCGTTGCTCCGTACAGTTGGCAATATTTATTCGCGAAATCAATTGGCGCAAAATGCTGACGATATCCAAAAGGTTGCAAACACATTCCTTAAGAACATCACACTTCTCCATACAAAAATTGTCGCTATGGGTAAAGCGGTAAATAGCATCTCTAAAGCCTATGAAGATTTGAGGCCTACGGCAGAAAAGACGGTGCTTAGCCCAGCTCGCAAGATTCTTAACTTAGGCGTATCCGGTGATCGGGATAAGCTCGCAATCGAATATCCTGAATCTCCTGAAGATGTAAAAGAGTTAAAGACATCTGGCGCCGATAGCGATGATGACTTTATTGATGTAGAAGTTGTAGAGGAAGATAAATGAACACAGAGAATCCAGTTGCGCGTCCCCTCATTAAAGGACCTGGCCTAAAAAAAGAAGGTGTTGTCATCCTTCAATCTTTCTTTATTTTCTTTTTTGGTTCTATCGAACTAATTTTCAGAAGTGGTGCAGGAATTGTTACAGGTGTCGTTCTCTGCGCAGTTCTCTACGGTGGAATACGTTTTGGCCGCTCCGGAACAACTTATGTTTCTGTAGTTACTCCACCTCTGGCATTTGCTGCAACAGTTCTCTTCTACGCACTCCTTCGCGATGGAATACATATCTCCAGACTCGGAATTGATTTCATCGCATCTCTTGCCTCAATTGCGCCATATCTACTTCTCAGCGCGATATATGGATGGTTTGTATTCTTTAATGAGAGAGCAAAGGCAAAACCAAGTAGAAATCGCTAAGAAAAGGCTACTTACCTGCAGCCTTAATCTCTTTACGAATTTCTTGCGGCAGAGCAAACATAAGTGATTCCTCTGTTGCTCGAACTTCTTTGCAATCGGTGAATTCATGGTCTGCCAGCCATTTGATTAACTCATCAACAAGAATTTCCGGGACAGAGGCTCCGCTGGTTACGCCGATAGTTTCAACGCCTTCAAGCCACTCGGGTTTAGCCTCTTTTGCATAATCGATGAGATAGGCAGCTTTTGCGCCATATTCTTTTGCAACTTCAACAAGGCGCACAGAGTTTGAGGAGTTTCTAGATCCCACTACCAATACCAGATCTGCTTCAGGTGCAATCTGCTTGATTGCTTCTTGACGATTTTGAGTCGCGTAGCAAATGTCATCTGATGGTGGATCTTGAATTTCTGGAAAACGCTCACGCAAAATGCGAACAGATTCGAGGGTTTCATCAACGCTTAGCGTTGTCTGCGACAACCAGATTAATTTTTTTCCGGGGGTTGGTATTACTTGGCGAGCACCATCTAAACCGTCTATAACGCGAACTTGCCCAGGTGCTTCTCCTGCCGTTCCTTCAACTTCTTCATGGCCTTCGTGGCCGATAAGCAAAATTTCAGTCTCTTCATTTGCAAATCGTTTTACTTCGTGGTGAACCTTTGTCACTAGCGGACATGTTGCATCAATTGTTTTCAAATTACGTGCGGCAGCTGATGCATGTACGGCAGGTGAAACACCATGCGCAGAAAAAATTACAGTCTTACCTTCTGGAACCTCATCAGTCTCGTTAACAAAAATTACGCCGCGATCCTGCAAGGTTTCAACGACATGCTTGTTGTGGACAATTTCCTTACGTACATATACCGGAGCTCCGTAGAGTTCTAGCGCTTTCTCCACGGTGACAACGGCGCGATCTACGCCCGCGCAGTAGCCACGTGGTGCGGCAAGTAGAACTCTCTTACTCATGTCACGAAGTCTATTAGGCTCGTCCTATGTTCGAAACTTCAAGTCAATCCCCTGCGCCGGTGCGCCTAGTTACTGAAGCAATTAAGGATTACATCGATCGACTTGGCCCTATCTGGATTGAGGGAGAAATCTCAGAACTCAACGAACGTAGCGGTGGAATGGCGTTTATGCGCCTTCGCGATACAAGCGTCGATATGAGTATTTCTGTGATGTGTTACAAAACTGTTTTAGCTGCTGTCCAACCACTTCCTTCCAATGCACGAGTTGTGATTCACGCAAAACCATCCTGGTTTACAAAAAACGGCTCTCTTACACTCTCTGCAAAAGAGATACGGCAGGTTGGCGTTGGCGAATTACTCGCACGCTTGGAAGAGTTAAAAGCAAAACTTGCAGGTGAAGGCCTCTTTGATTCGGATCGAAAAATTGAACTTCCACTCTTGCCAAAGAAGATTGGTCTCATCTGTGGCCGTAATACTGATGCAGAAAAAGATGTAGTTGAAAATGCCAAAAGGCGTTGGCCCTCTGTGCAATTTGAAATTCGCGAAGTAGCCGTGCAGGGCGCCGCTGCAGTTGTTGAGGTTTCAGAGGCGCTGCGCGAACTAGAAGCCCTCGATGAGGTTGAAGTAATTATTATTACTCGCGGTGGAGGTTCATTTGAAGATTTGCTTCCTTTTAGCGATGAATCACTCGTCCGATTAGCTGCAAGTTGCCAAACTCCGATAGTGAGCGCAATTGGTCACGAGAAAGATTCACCACTACTTGATCTCGTTGCTGACTACAGAGCATCGACTCCAACTGATGCCGCAAAGCGCGTTGTTCCAGATATCGTGCAAGAAATTGCTGAGATTGAAGAAATACGAGCGCGCCTTCGTCGCAAAGTTTTAAATATTCTCGAACTTGAAAATTCAAAGATCGCGCAATTGCGCCAGCGTCCGGTACTTAAAGATCCACATGTACTAATTACCTCTCGCTTTGAAGTCATCAACGCTCTACGTGATCGTTCACTGAAAACGTTTAGCCATAAAGTCGAGCTCGCCCAAAAAGAGTTGGTGCAAATTAAGGCTCGGGTTCGTGCGCTCTCACCTCAATCCACATTGGATCGAGGTTATTCCGTTGTGCAGCTAACTGATGGTTCAATCCTTCGAGATGCGAAATCTTTAAAAAGTGGTGACCAACTACGAATTCGTGTAGCCAAGGGAGAGACTGGCGCCACAGTAAACGCACCCAGTTAACTCAACTTGGAGCTCGTAAAGGTAGGAGTAGATTTAACCCATGGCCGAAGCAAAGAAGATTTCATATGAAGCTGCTCGTGATGAGTTGGCAGAGGTCGTTGCTTCCCTTGAAACTGGCGGAGCAACTCTTGAAGATTCGCTCAAACTTTGGCAGCGCGGTGAAGAACTCGCAAAGATTTGTCAGGAATGGCTAGATGGAGCTCGCAAGAAACTCGATGCAGTAAAGCCAGCAGGCGAATAAAGAGTTGATGGATATGGCGCCTGATTTTTCATATTCAGATTTACTGCCACTTGGAAGCGACCAAACAAAGTACCGAAGCCTGGGTAAAGTTGGCGTAAGCGTTATAAAGCATGGAGAAAAAGAGTTTCTACAAGTTGAAGCAAAAGCGTTAGAAAATTTAACCTCTACAGCGATTCACGATATTTCTCATTATTTACGCGCAGAGCATCTACAACAGCTTGCCAATATTTTGAAGGATCCGGAGAGCTCTCCAAATGATCGGTTTGTGGCTCTGGATCTACTCAAGAATGCAAATATTGCTGCAGGTGGAGTTTTGCCAATGTGCCAAGACACCGGAACTGCCCTCGTGATGGGAAAGAAGGGCCAATTTGTTCTGACAACGTCTAAGGATGAAGTCGCAATTTCGCAAGGTATTTACGATGCATATACAAAGCTCAATCTTCGATATTCACAGATGGCGCCAGTGACAACCTGGGAAGAAAAGAACACAGGAAATAACTTGCCGGCACAAATTGAGATTTATTCAGATAGCGATCACCAAGATGAATACAACTTGTTGTACATCGCAAAAGGTGGTGGAAGTGCAAATAAGTCATTTTTATATCAAGAAACAAAAGCTGTATTAAATCCGAAGGCTTTTATGGCATGGCTAGATGAAAAACTACGTTCAATCGGTACTGCGGCATGCCCTCCATATCACCTTGCAATTGTGATTGGCGGAACCAGCGCAGAGCACACAGTGAAAACTGCAAAGCTAGCTAGTACAAAATATTTGGATTCACTTCCAACAACTGGAGATGCAAAAACTGGCCATGGCTTTAGAGATATCGACCTCGAGAACCAAGTACTTGAACTCACCAGAACCCTTGGAATTGGCGCACAATTCGGCGGAAAGTACTTCTGCCACGATGTTCGAGTCGTCCGCTTGCCAAGACATGGGGCTTCTCTTCCCATTGCAATCGCAGTCTCATGTTCTGCAGATCGCCAAGTCAAGGCAAAGATTACAAAAGATGGCGTTTTCATCGAAGAGCTAGAAACAGATCCAGCGCATTTCTTGCCTGAGACAACCGATGAGCATCTCAATGACAACGTTGTGGCAATTGATTTGAATCAACCTATGGATGCAATTCGTGCCGAACTTTCAAAGCACCCGGTAAAGACTCGAGTCTCGCTGACCGGAACAATTGTTGTCGCTCGAGATATCGCCCACGCGCGAATAAAAGAGAATCTAGATGCGGGCAAGCCGATGCCAGAATATTTTAAAACCCACGCTGTTTACTATGCGGGTCCAGCAAAAACACCTGAAGGCTACGCATCCGGTTCGTTTGGTCCCACAACTGCGGGCCGTATGGATTCCTACGTTGATTACTTCCAAAAGAACGGTGGATCTTTTGTCATGCTCGCAAAGGGAAATCGGTCACAAACTGTTACCGACGCATGTAAAACAAATGGCGGTTTTTACCTTGGTTCAATCGGTGGACCTGCTGCGCGTCTTGCTCAAGATTGCATTAAAAAAGTAGAAGTTTTGGATTTTGAAGATTTAGGTATGGAAGCTGTCTGGAAAATTGATGTCGTGGATTTTCCGGCCTTTATTGTCGTAGACGATAAAGGGAGCGACTTCTTTGCAGAAACTATGCGTCCGCTATCGATTGGCCTTAAGCCAGAGAATTAAGAGTTCGCTTTAGTAGTAATGCGAACGCTGAAACTTCTTCCATGCCTTACATGGGCTTTCATAGCGCAATTCGATGTAGTGAAGTCCCCAGCGGATCTGTGTTACAGGGTTGGTGCGCCAGTCGGTTGCGATGATTTCCATCTTTATCGCTGGCAAAGCTTGTGCAATTCCATGGGCGCCCGAGCGATAGTTGTGGGCTTGGTAATTCCAGTGGCTCTCTTTAGTCCAGAGTTTATTGAGGCAGGAATATTGATAATCGCCCCAATTGTGCTCTTGGGCCATAATCATTTTTGCAACGGTCTTGGCGCCCCAGCCAGTACGAGCCATCTCTGATTGACCGGTGGCAAAGGCAACCTTTGCCATTTCGCTGGAGAAGAAACCTGCGCTGGCCTGGGCACGTGAAGGTCCTCCGACGCTCTCGCCAAGGCTGATTGATGCCGCCGCTACGAGACTGGCTGGAAAAGTATTCGGGGAGACAAGACGGGTAGTGGTGGCTGGAAATTCCAGGCCATGAGCCGTCGGAACCGAGATGCCGACGAGGAAGAGAGCTCCGGCGAGCGTTTTAACGAATGGTGCTTGCATAGATTTCCCCTCCTTCACCTACTGATCGACGCCAACTAATAGCCTTTAGGGTGGCAAGAGGGTGAGCGATGGGCAAATTTAGCCACGCGTGTGGCGGAAATTCTAAGAAATTCACCCTCCTGTGGATGGGTAAAACTGCAGGTCAGAAAGGGGAAAGTCCGATATGTCCGATTTGTTACTGTGAGATTTAAATAGCCCCTAAAGAACAGCCGGGCCTTCCAGCAGCTCTGTGACTAGAGCTGCAATCTGCGAGCGCTCGCTGCGGGTCAAGGTCATATGGGCGAAGAGCGGGTGCCCCTTCAGGGTTTCAACCACTGCAACCACGCCATCATGGCGGCCGACTCGCAAGTTATCGCGCTGGGCAACGTCATGGGTTAGAACAACTCGCGACGACTGTCCGATTCTGGAAAGGACGGTCAAGAGCACTCCCCGTTCTAGGGATTGGGCTTCATCGACTATGACAAAAGAGTCGTGAAGTGATCGACCACGAATATGGGTGAGCGGCAGAACTTCAATAAGTCCTCGAGCAACGATTTCTTCAATAACAGTTTCACTTACCAAGGCGCCTAAAGTGTCAAAGACGGCCTGGGCCCACGGCGACATTTTTTCGCCTTCACTTCCCGGTAAGTATCCAAGTTCCTGGCCCCCAACTGGATAGAGCGGACGGAAAATAACAACTTTCTTATGAAGTCGTTTCTCCATCACCGCTTCTAGCCCGGCACAGAGAGCCAGAGCCGATTTTCCAGTTCCTGCACGGCCTCCGAGTGAAACGATTCCAATACTTTCATCGAGCAATAAATCAAGTGCGATCCGTTGTTCGGCGCTTCTTCCAGAAAGTCCAAATGCGTTGCGGTCCCCGCGAACAAGTTGGAGTCGTTTGTCGGCGGTTACTCGTGCAAGTGCGCTGCCTTTTTCGGAGTGAAGAACTATTCCGGTATGGACTGGAAGATTATGAGCAATTTCGTGATCAGCGCGGTCAGAGGCATAGAGTTCATCGATGACGCTATGGCCAACTGATATTTCTTCGATGCCCGTCCATCCGCTATTTGAAACTAACTCCGCTAAATATTCTTGAGCTTCCACTCCAACTGAAGATGCCTTTACTCGAAGCGGTAGATCTTTTGTAACAAGAACTACTCGTTTCCCATCCGACATTAAATTTTTTGAGATGGCCAAAATTCGAGAATCGTTTGTTCCATCACGCAAAAATCCATGAGGTAGCGTGCTCAAATCTGTATGGTTTAGCTCAACGGAGAGAGTTCCACCTTCCGGCGTGATGTTAAGAGGCTGGTCCAATCGACCATGTGTGATTCGCAAATCATCAAGAGCTCGTAGCGCAGCTCGGGCAAAGTACCCAAGTTCTGGATGATCACGCTTAGTTTCAAGCTCACCTATAACGGCAATTGGAATTATTACTTCATGCTCTTCAAATCGAGTGAGGGCGCCAGGGTCGGCGAGCAAAACGCTCGTATCTAGAACATACGTCTTTCTAGTAGAAGCCAATGGCCTTCACATTCTGTTGAGTTGTAATAGAGGTGGAAGTGCTTATTAAAGAAAAAGATAGAACTCAGGGCGGCAAAGAGTCACTCGACACGCCATGGCCGAAAATTAACGGCTTATGAAAATTTACTTGCTTAGGCGCCTATTTACCTAGGCGCCTATTTATCTAGGCGCCTATTTATCTGGCCGCCTATTTACCTAGGCGCCGGTGCCGAGCTGCGTATGCGCGCAGAGCACGTAAGAAATCAACCCGGCGAAAGTCAGGCCAGTACGCCTCGCAGAAGTAAAACTCCGAAAGTGCGCTCTGCCAAAGTAGGAATCCTCCAAGGCGTTGTTCGCCTGAAGTTCGAATCAGCAGCTCTGGGTCTGGTTGGCCAGCGGTATAGAGAAACTTGGAAACTTGTTCGTCTGTTAATTGCAGGGCAGCTTCATGAAGTGATGCGCCGCTTTTTTCAGATTCGAGCATGTAACTCTTTACCGCATCAACAATTTCACGTCGCCCTCCGTAGCCAATAGCAACGTTTACTTCAAGGCAGTTTGTGCGTGCCAGTTTTGCCTTTTTTACCTCAAGGGCTGAAAGTTTTTCACCGAGCCATGGTGGCAAGAGATCAAGTGCGCCCACCGCCTTTATGTTCCAACGATTGGTTGCATCGAGTTCGTCTACCGTCTGACCAATGATTTTGAGAAGTGCATCTAACTCTTCGGGGGTGCGCTTGAAGTTATCGGTAGAAAGTAGCCAGAGCGTTACAACTTTAACTTCTGCCTCTTCACACCAACCCAAGAAATCTATGATCTTTTCTGCGCCACGTTTGTGGCCCTTTGGATCGAGTGGGTCTGGATTCTCTTTTGCAAAGCGCCGATTGCCATCAAGAATTACGCCAACATGGTTGGGTGTTTGGGAAAAGTCTAGGCGCGCAACAATCCGACGCTCATATATCGGATAGAGCGCAGATTTAATTAATTTACGGATACTGCTTAACAATTTTGCGCTCTGCCACAAGGGATGCAACTGGAAGAGTGCCAGCAAGAATTAGCCAAGCCATCTCAAAAATTGATTTACCCTTTTGAACGCTGAGCTGTAGCGCAGTGAGGATGTAAAGCATGTAAAGATAACCGTGAACAATCGGAATAAAGATCAAGATTTTATGGTCATCTACAAGGTTTGATGCGTATTTTCCTGGCATATAGACAAACCAGAGAAGAAGCGACATGACTCCACAGATAATTGCCATAACTCGAAAGCGTGTGACTGCTGATTTCATATTCGTACTCTATTCGCTTATTAGTTAGTTTTTCTACGGTAAAAGGGTGCGAAAAGTGAAATGCCTGCCATGAGCCACCAAATCACGACATATGAAATATGTTGCCAGTAATAGCCAGCAACTCGGGATACAGGTGCGGGGACTACGACTCTCGTGCGTTCTAAAGCAGATCCAGCTATGGATTCAGAAGTCGAAGCAATAAATCCATCGTATAAATCTGCTTTTGTATATGAAGTTATGACGCTGCTATCTAACCTTGAGATTTGAGAAGGGGAATTCTCCGCAACATCTTGATTCTGATGAGGCTGCATCAGCCCCTGAACGGTAACTAAGTTTGCTTGTGATACATCTGCATTTAATAAGCGCTCACTCCACAATCCACGTAAAACCAAAATTGCAGATTGGTCGTTCTCCGTAACTCCCACTTGAAGCAAGGCAACTTCCCAATCGCTCCTCTTGCCATTTTTATCTACTTGGTTTGGAGCTCTGAAGTTGGCAATGTAGTGGCCCTTAACTTCAACAATCTTTCCAACACTTCGTGAATCAAGAGCTGTAGCGGGGCCCGCTAAATCATCGAGCGAATAAATCTTAGAATCAATAATCGCTGCATTTACTTGAGATGCCTTCAAATCAGAAGCCCTCTGCATCTGCCATAGTCCCAGCGCAATAAATGAGAGAACGATAAGCAAGACTAAAGCGCCTTGAAAGAATTTTTTAATCTTCATCGCTTTCGTTCTCACGGTTACTAAGGCGTGTGTATCGCTTATAAAAACTACGAAGCAATAGTGCAACTGCCAAACAAAGTAGCGCAATAGTTACTGATCCAGCTGCACCCATATCGACGTCTTTTGGCATGAGATAATCATCCCATGCAATCGAGTGCGGAGTTCAACTACGAAGACAGGTACGGTAAAAAAGCCAATAATTCATGGCTCATACCCGCTGCTCTCTTTGCAGCCGTTGGCCTCGCATGGATTATTTGGGCTGGTTTATTTCACTCGGCACCACCTGTGCGTTCAACTCTTTATTCATTCTCTATAACTGGTGAAAAAGAAATCACTCTCCAATACGGGATTGAAAGAAAAAATATCAACGAAACTATTACCTGCACCCTTATCGCATATGACTACGACAAAAATATTGTCGGACAAATTGATGACCTATTCGATACAGGTAAGAAGAAAGTACAGAGAACTACCCCTATACCAACGCGTTCAAAGCCGGTTAGCGCAGCAATATCTGACTGCCGCGTTGGCTAAATGGTCAGGTATCCTTTTGCACTATGAGTTCTGCACAGACACCACAAACTTGGCTTACACAAGAAGCAGCTGATCGCTTGCAAGCTGAGCTTTCACATCTTGAAGGTGAAGGCCGTAAAGATGTCACTGCGAAAATTGAAGCGGCCCGTGCAGAAGGTGACCTAAAAGAAAACGGTGGTTACCACGCAGCTCGTGACGAGCAAGGCAAGATGGAAGCTCGTATTCGCCAGTTAAAGCAGATGCTTGAAAATGCGCACATTGGAACTCCCCCTGCAAGTGCTGACGGAAAAGTTGGCGCAGGCATGGTTGTCACTGCAGATATTGCCGGCGATGAAACAAAGTTCTTGCTTGGCTCCCGCGAAATTGCATCAGGTGATCTAGATGTTTATAGCGAAAAATCACCTCTTGGCACAGCCGTTATGGGAGCAGAAATTGGTGCAACAGTTAAATACACCGCGCCAAACGGTCGCGAAATTACTGTCGTTATCAAAGCGGCAGAGTTTTACGCTTAGTTAGAAGAGTTTTTATATTTTCTAACGCTGAGTGGAATAAAAATCACCATAATCAACACCATGTA
>CAIMUD010000220.1 GCA_903844585.1 uncultured Actinomycetes bacterium
GAATCCACTTCTCCTTGCACTTGTCCTTGATGACCCACAAACCCTTACGCACGTCTTTCCAGACGTGGTAAATCTCATGCGTTGGAACGAATTTCATTTCTTCACAAGCGTCGCAATGATGTCTTGCGCAGCTTCCTTGTAGAACTGCATGGCAAACTGCTGAAACTCCTGGTTTCTGACTCCAAGACTTTGATGCAAACTGTACCCCCAGGTCGCCTCGAAATCACAGAAGTGAAATGGTTTACACGTGAAGGGCTCAAGGCAGAAGCCGCCGAGGGAACACTTCTTCTGCCTCCAACATTTAGCGTTGCATACAAGATGATCTCGCGTTGGTTTGCAGAAGCTGATTCATCCACGCTTGTGAGCAAGACTGTTGGCAGGTAATTTGTAGTGGCACTTATTGCGGAAGAAATTTTGGCAGCTCTTGATGACGATCAAAAAGCAGTTGCGCTAGCTACTCGTGGCCCGGTCTGTGTTATTGCAGGAGCAGGAACTGGAAAGACTCGAGCCATCACACATCGAATTGCTTATGCAGCAGCGATAGGAACAATGGATCCTGCAAAAGTTTTGGCGCTAACTTTTACTGCCAAAGCTGCAGGTGAAATGCGTGTCCGACTTCGCACCCTTGGCGTACCTACCGTTGCTGCTCGCACAATTCACGCAGCGGCTCTTAAGCAACTTCTCTATTTTTGGCCCACAGTATTTGGTGGGAAAACTCCAGATTTAATTACGGCAAAGAGCGGATTCATATCTGAAGCTGTAAATCGCGCCGGCCTTAGTGACTCGATTAGGGTCACCAACCGCGAACTCATGCGCGATATAGCCAGTGAAATTGAATGGGCCAAAGTTTCACAGATTGGCCCTGAGGATTTTGTTTCAGAGATCCAGAAGAGAGTACAAAAGCCCCGGGCATCAGCTGAGCACCTTGCGAAGATTTATTCTGCGTATGAAAGCGTCAAGAAGCAAGAGTTGGCAATTGATTTTGAGGATGTACTACTACTTACAACTGCCATGGTTGAAGAAGAGCGCGATGTACGCGAACGAGTGCAAGACCAATACAGATATTTCACCATTGACGAGTACCAAGACATTTCACCGATTCAGCAGCGCCTTATCAATGCATGGCTAGGTTCTAGACAAGATATTTGTGTAGTGGGAGATCCAGCGCAGACTATTTATTCATTTGCTGGTGCTACTCCCGTTTTTCTAAATACCTTTACCCAGAGATTTCCAGAGGCCGAGGTCATTCGCTTGAGTACTGGATATCGGTCCACGCCAGAAATTATTTTTGCAGCCAACGCTCTATTGCGTCATGCATCGATGGGCCAGGAACTCGTTGCAACAAATAGCCATGGCGCAAAGCCCGCTGTTACTTCTTATTCTGATGAAGCCTCTGAGATAGCAGGAGTCTTAAAGGAAATTACTGAATTACTTGCTAGCGGAACTCCCGCACAAGAAATTTCAATATTGGCTCGCACTAATAACCAACTTGGGGGCATCGAGCGAGCGATGAATAAGTTGGGCCTGCCATATCAAGTAAGAAACACTGAAAAATTCTTTGAGAGACAAGATGTCCGTGATTTCTTAAAACAAGTTCGCCAAGCATCCGTGCTTCCAACTCAGGGCGCTACCTGGATTGACGAACTTCGCACCATCGCGCAGCCATTTTTATCAGGTGAGAGCATCGATGGTATTGCCGCCCTTCTACACCTGGCTCGCGAGCTAGATAGCGATGAAAACTTTGCACCAAAAACTCTGCGAGGTTACTTACGTGAAGTAGAAGATCGAGTGCAGCAGAACAATCCGCCGACGATGCCTGTTGTAACTCTTGCAACGCTGCATGCAGCCAAGGGACTTGAATGGGAACGCGTATTTATGGTGGGAGCATCTGAGGGAATATTGCCCCTACAAATCGATGCAACTGAGGCGGTAATAAATGAAGAGCGCAGGCTTTTCTACGTTGGGATGACTCGCGCAAAGCAAGATTTGCATATAAGCCACCGTGGAAATCCATCGAGATTCCTGCGTGAATCGGCCCTTATTTAGCTAGCCCCCTTTAATTGGGTTGCCTAAATCACATGCCATGGTTTATTCTTATCACTCGTTCAAAAGAACGAATAAACCAACGGCCCACGGGCAGTTAAGTGAAAGGGAGAGCGATGATTAATTCATCAGCTTCATTCACAACAGCACGCGTATCACGCGCTGCTGCGACTACCCATGCCAATTTCAAGCATGGAAATTGGCCCGCAGCGTCAAAGCCAGCGTTTTACGCGGCTTTTTATGCAGTGGATGAGGCCTTTGGAGGTCTAATCGGATAACACCGAATAGACCCAAAACAGGGCCTCGAATCCACAAAGGATTCCGAGGTCCTTTTCTTTTTGTTAAGGGTTTTAAAACTTTCAATAATAAAAATTGGGAGAGATAAAAAAGCCTAGAGCCAAGAGAGAAAACTGGGAGATCTACCGAAGATAAGTTAAATAAAACTGAACAGGTAAAAGGGCCGGTTCGGCAAAAATGAAGAAAGTGGGTGAGGGCTATGACAGTTCTCTACAGCGAACTACAAGTAGCAGGTTGGGCAGAAGCCGGAGACAAGATCGGGCTTCGCGATGTGACGATTGGTTACGACGATACGAAGTCGGCGACCTTCGCCATTCCCTGCCATGACGCTGACCCCGAACTCTTCTTTGCTGAATCCGATGAAGAGATTGCACAAGCTAAGGCGATGTGCGCAAGTTGCCCAGTGCGTAACAAGTGTTTAGATGGCGCGATTTCACGCCAAGAACCTTGTGGCGTTTGGGGAGGACAGCTTATTGAAGATGGAGTAATTATTGAACGCAAGCGCCGTGCAGGTCGCCCTCCACGAATTGCGGCGTTCATGTAATTGTTGATCCGTCACCGAAAAATTCTGGCTTACTTGCTGGAGACTTGGTTCGTTAAAGTCTCTTCGCTTCGTAAGCCAGAATTTTTTTGCTCCGAATCCCTTAGGGTATTTCGTTTGATCAGGAAGAGCTCTCTTTCATTCCGGCGAGGGTTTAGAAATTAAGAAAGGGAAGCGGGAGCGATTTCTGGGAACCAGGAGAGAGCTTCATCGCGGAAGTTTCCTTCTGCTTCTAGTTGGCAGAAAATTCCAGTTGTGCCAAGAGTTACGCGGTGAATAAGTACATATTCGGCTGGAAGATTTAGCTGAAAACCAATGCGCGCAGTTGGATTACGCGGATCTCCAACACGTGCACTTTGATCGCGTAGCCATTCGCGGGTGTACTTAAATGTTTCAGTGCGCAGCGGTTCTACAAGCGGCACTAAGAAATCAAGAACAAGCTGCGGATCAACGTTTACATCAGGCAAGATGAATCCATCTTTTTTAAACCCTTCGTAAAGGGCTTTCGCATCATCGTCGAGGGCGTGCTTTAAGAGATTTTTAAATGGTTCTGGAAAGCCATTTGGAAGGCGGTTACATGCGCCAAAATCAAGAATTCCAATACGGCCATCTGCCAGCAAACGGAAATTTCCAGGGTGTGGATCGGCATGAAGAAGTCCCGCGCGCTCAGGGGCTGTGAAGTGGAATCTGGCCAAACGAAAACCAGCATTGTTTCGCTCTTCTTGAGTGCCTTCAGAGATGACCTTTGAAAGGGGCTTGCCCTCTAGCCATTCGCTCACAAGAACTTTATCGGTCGCTGTCACAACTTTTGGGATTGCTACATCTGGATCATTTTCATATGCGTTCCAGCACGCTGTCTGCGCTTCGGCTTCATATTTGTAATCAACTTCTTCAATGATTCGCGCGCGCAACTCTTCAAGTAGCGGCTGAATATCAAGGCCGGGCAAAACCAACTGGAAAACTTTTGAGAAGCGCTGAATCTGATTTAGATCAGAAATAAGTGCTTCTGCTGCACCAGGATATTGAATCTTGACCGCGACTGTCCGTCCATCTTTCCATTGCGCTTTATGAACCTGCCCAATTGATGCCGCTGCAACAGGTTGGTCATCGAAAGAAGCAAAGTTATCGCGCCAATCTTCACCGAGTTCTTTTGCCAAAACTTTATGAACAACTCGCGCAGGAAGCGGCGGAGCTGCCTCCTGAAGTTTTGTAAGAGTTTCGCGGTAAGGCTTTGCAATATTTTCTGGAAGGGCAGCTTCAAAAACTGAGAGCGCTTGACCAAATTTCATTGCCCCGCCTTTTAATTCGCCAAGGACTTTAAACATTTGCGCCGCGGTCTTCTCTTGAATTTCAGCGAGTACAACCGAAGATGATTGCCCAACAAGTTGTTTTCCAAAACCAAGTGCGCTGCGTCCCGCCAAGCCCACAGGAATTGAGATCATCTTCGCTGAACGCGCAGCGGTAGAACTCGGAATCTCTTGATCGGGCATGGCGCTAATGGTGCCGAACTTTTACCGTTGGCGCGAATTGAAAATTGGCTACCAACTGCACCCGCACGAAGGGTGGCGGGTAACCGCGATGTGTTTGGCGTTACATAACGAGAGTAAATCTATTTCAAGGACCGAACCCATCAAGTCGCAAGTGCCGGTATCAATTAACTGCAAGGCGATGGAAGCGACCAGTGAAGAGAGATAGTGCGCAGCTATTACGGGTAATTCAGAGTTAATTGATCCGGTGCGCACAATTTCTGGGCCCATTTCACTTTGGTCGATTTCTAGAAGTTCTACGCAGCGATTACATGGTGAATAACCTGGTTGAACGATTGGGCCAATCCGCAGCGATGCACCCTTAACTTCACCGATAATTAAATGCTGCTGTCCTGCAGTCATCCAGAGTGCGCGCATCACTGGATCAATCTCACCGAAATGAATTTTTAAGGTTTGTTCATGAAAGTCTGGCTCCAACTCCGATGCGTTCTCCTTTTTTTCTAAAGGAAGCAGAGAAATTTCTTTTGAAAGCTCAATAGTTCTAGTTTTAAACGCTTTTCCCAAATCCGTTGAACGAATTGATCCAGCTTCGATATCTGTATCAACAATTAGCGGTGAACTCTGACGGTATCCCATTCCAAATTGCGTATGTGTAACTCCACTTGCAAGAAGAAGTGCAAAAAGCTGAGTGGCTGCACGGGAGTCACCTGAAATTTCAATATGGGCAAGATGCCTCTGGTTAATTGTTTCAATCCCAGAATCTTCAACTCCTTTAATCCATCGCGACTGTACGAGTTCGGGTTCGATCTTCTTTTTCAACTGATCGAGTGCTGCATCGCCTTTGTGCTGACTTGCCACCTTAGCTTTCTCCGTGATTGCAGATACATAACGATCTGAAACCCGAAGTGCGCTCTGTTCACTTTCTATAAGACCGCACTCTTGTAAATCGCCTATAAGTTTTATGAGCTGATCTTTGGTGTGTTCCGATAAATTTAGAAGCGAGCCTAAGAAAAGTTCTGATTCTGGGGTACTTACATTTGTCGCAAAATATTCAAAGATAGTGCGAGCGCATTTCGATTGGAATTTGACCTTTGCGCGTGGAGTTCCTATGTAAAAAAATCCCAGATCCTTGGATTCATAGAGAGCGACGCCTTGTTTAAGGCGAAAAGTACGAGAATTCATTGCTCCTGCATTTTTGGCTTTTTTGGAAGTTGTCATGCGCAAGAGTCGCTTGTGCGCAAGAGTGGTAATTTTTTCCACAGATGTATATGTGCAGAGCTTCTGTTAAAACCTACTTACAGTGAGAAAAGAATTCGCCCCGCTCTGCGCCTTGAGATTTAACTCAAAACTTGGAGCGGGGCGAACTTTAATTCTTGGGTGTTAAAGAATCTTTATTACTGTGCCTTGCCGAGGATGCGATTCACCTTGGTGCCACAGACTGGGCAAATGCCCTGTGCCATGCGACGACCAGAGTCTGAGATCTTTACAGTTCCCTCAAAATCACGCTTCTCTTTGCACTTAACGCAGTAAGCGTCACCCTTGTATGTCTCTGCCATTTTGTCTCCAATCGCCGCTTGAGCTCGAAGCGCTCATGCGTGCAGACATGACGATACCCCCGAGCACGCTCAAATTTGGGTTTTTCTGCCTACTTTGTGCGTAGTTTTTTTAGCTCGACAGGTGCAGCTAGCGCTCGTTCTGCCGCTTCGTACCCATCTAGATAGGCGCTAGCTAGCTCAGAGTCTTCAAACCTAGCCAGAAGTTCGGTGAACTCGGCGCCATGGTCAAAATGGCGCAGGTGGATCGCCTCATGGAATAGGACGTAATCGAGGGCGTAATCCGGGGCCAATTTGAGACGGTCTGAGATTCGGATTGTGCGATCAAGGCCGGTGCACGAACCCCAGCGCTCGCGCATTGTTCGCCAGGCAACCGATACAGGGCGCTCTTGGATTTCAGGGGCTAATTCATTTAAGAGACTATCTATTCGCTCTGCCAGAACCGCTTCAGAGGGGGTTTTGCTCGCTTCTGCGCTTCTAATCTTGGCGATCATCTCCGGAACTATCGCTCGCTCGTCTGCCTTACTCATTCTGGAGGGAATCGAAACGATTATGCGACCACCCTGGCGATATGCCGAGATATTGCGCTTTCTTCGCGCAGATCGGATGACCAGAATTTCGCCTTCATTGATTCCCGGCAGGGTTAGCTCGTCGTCACTTTCATGAGATGGATCAAAATCTTGGCCTGCCACAAATAAAAAGTACTCGCACTTTCTTCAATAGTGAGAAATCTCAAGTACGTGTTGAGAGATTTGTTTAGTAATTCATAAAAAGTGTTTTGCTATATATCAATAAATGTCGGTGTGTCAACGCCGTTGCTATTTGATTATGGCTTGATTTCCACATAAGTTGCGCTTACGAAGTCCTCGGATAACTGTTTGATCTATCTGCAAGGGGAAGGCAGATAAATCAAATTAGCGGC
>CAIMUD010000221.1 GCA_903844585.1 uncultured Actinomycetes bacterium
AACCCAGTGCGGTGGGATTTATGTATGGGCACTCTTGTAAAGGTTGGAGTTACTGGTGCAATCGAGGTTCCACCAGCCGGAACACTCGTCGGACTCATTAAGCGCGCAATTCCTACAGTTGAGGGCTTCGCGCTAAAGTCACCTGATGATGTTCGGGAAGCTAAAAATTTCGCTGCCACACATGGAGCTAAGTAATGAAAATTAAAATTAAAGACGGCAGTGAGAGTCAAATTCTTTCTGTAGGTGTTTACCGTCCAAAGAGACTTGTCCCTAACTCCGAAATTATTCAGAACATTGATTCCACCGATGAGTGGATCATTCAACGCACCGGAATCGAATCCCGTCGCTATGCAGGTAAAGATGAATCACTTATTGATATGGCAGTGGCAGCATCAGAGCAAGCGATTAAACGCGCCAAGTTGGATGCATCAGATATCGACACAGTAATCCTTGCCTCCATTACATATCCATACCAAACGCCAAGTGCTGCGACAGATGTAGCCGCACGTATTGGAAATCCGCATGCAGCATCTTTTGATATCGGCGCAGCATGCGCAGGATTTTCTTACGGCATTGCAATGGCACACGACTTAGTCCGTGCAGGTACATCGAAAAATGTTCTTGTTATCGGTGCGGAAAAACTTTCAGATTTCACAGATCCAGCAGACCGCGCAACCTCATTTATATTTGCTGACGGCGCAGGCGCCGCGGTTGTGGGTCAATCAAAGGAAGCTGGAATCGGCCCAGTTGTTTGGGGATCGGACGCGGATTCACGCGATGCCATCACGATGAGCCCAGCATGGACCGAAATGCGTGATAAAGATTACAAATCAATCGTAAAAGATTCTGTTTGGCCAAACATTTCGCAAGAAGGTCAGAAAGTATTTCGTTGGGCAGTCTTCTCGATGAGCAAAGCCGCAGTGCGCGCACTCGAAGCATCTGGTCTAACTGTTAACGACATTGATGCTTTTATTCCGCACCAAGCAAATATTCGGATTATCGAAACAATGGCGAAAGAAATGAAGATGCCAGAGTCAGTTGTGATTGCAGATGACATTCGTACCAACGGAAATACATCTGCTGCTTCAATTCCACTTGCAATGGATGCACTACTCCAAGGGCACCCCGAACTTCACGGCAAATTAGCGCTTTTGATCGGATATGGCGCAGGTCTCGTTTATGCGGGGCAAGTAGTAAAACTTCCGCCTAAGCCGTAATTTTTTTCCGCCTGAGCGCGAAGATTACTGGCAGGTAAGCACTTCTGTCGGCCAGAATAACGACAAGTAGAAATACGCCAGAAAAAGAAGACGTACGAGACTTATAAATAGAAAAGGAAAAACAATGTCGCTTTCACAAGCAGATGTACTTGCAGGACTTAAAGAGATCGTTGAAGAAGTAGCTGGTATTCCAGGTGCATCAATCGAACTCAACAAGAACTTCACTGACGACCTAGAAGTTGATTCACTCAGCATGGTTGAAGTTGTCGTTGCTGCAGAAGAGCGCTTTGGCGTGAAGATTCCTGATGAAAAAGTAGCTGACCTCGCAACAGTTGGCGATGCAGTTGATTTCATCGTAAGCGCAGCTAAGTAAGTTTTTTAATGTCCAAGCGTCGCGTAGTCGTTACAGGTCTTGGCGCAACAACTCCACTCGGTGGGGACGTTGCGACAACCTGGACTGCGTTGCTTGCAGGAAAGAGTGGCGTTCGCTCGCTCACTGAAGAATGGCGCGAACTATTGCCGGTGCACTTCGCTGCACGCGTTGCAACAGAACCAGCAGATCAAATGGAGCGCGTTGAAATGCGCCGCCTTGATCGGTCAGAACAATTTGCCCTGATTGCTTCTCGCGAGGCGTGGAAAGATGCAGGATCTCCTGATGTAGATAAAGAGCGTCTCGGCGTAGTTATTGCATCAGGTATCGGCGGAGTAATTACTCTCCTGGATCAATACGATATTTTGAAAGAAAAGGGCGCACGCAGTGTTAGCCCACACACTGTTCCGATGCTTATGCCAAACGGGCCAGCAGCAAATGTTGGACTCGAACTACAGGCAAAAGCTGGTGTTCATACCCCGGTAAGTGCGTGTGCATCAGGGGCTGAAGCAATTGG
This sequence comes from uncultured Actinomycetes bacterium, assembly GCA_903844585.1. The sequence continues at coordinate 2,105 of CAIMUD010000221.1, forward strand.
TTATGCACTCGAAATGATTCGTACCAACCGCGCTGATGTCATTGTTACTGGCGGCGTTGAAGCTGCAATTCACCAATTGCCCATGGCTGGTTTTGCTGCGATGAAAGCTCTTTCGACTCGCAACGATGATCCCGCTCGTGCATCACGTCCATATGATGCTGATCGCGATGGATTTGTTCTTGGTGAAGGCGGAGGCATACTTGTTATTGAAGAGTACGAACACGCAAAAACTCGTGGGGCAAAAATTTACTGTGAAATAGTTGGACAAGGGCTTTCATCCGATGGTTATCACATTGCAGCTCCAGACCCAGATGGTTCGGGCGTACAGCGCGCAATTAAGTTTGCGCTAGAAAATGCAAACCTTTCAACAAAAGACATTGTTCACCTCAACGCGCATGCAACGTCTACTCCTGCAGGAGATGTTGCTGAAGCAAATGCACTACGTAAAGCACTTGGAGCAGACGCAGATCACGTTGCAGTCTCTGCGACAAAGTCGATGACCGGTCATTTACTCGGTGGAGCTGGCGCAATCGAATCAGTATTTATTGTCAAAGCGCTAGAAGAGCGCCTTGCACCACCAACTATTAATATTGAAAACCTAGATCCTGCTGTAACAATTGATGTTGTGCGAGATAAACCTCGAAAGCTTCCTGCTGGACAAATTGCTGCACTCAATGATTCATTTGGTTTTGGTGGCCACAACGTCGTATTGGCTTTCGCAAGCGTATA
>CAIMUD010000222.1 GCA_903844585.1 uncultured Actinomycetes bacterium
GATTGGGCAGATTACGATGCTTGGCTTACTCGTCATGGAGTTAATACTTCACATACTGTCGTCTCTCAAAGCCTTCACACCGCGCATTTTGTAGTTACGACAGATACAGAGCTCAATCAAATTGCCTCATTTTTTCCAGGTGCGATGAGTGAAGCGCGCAATATCGAGCTGAGTCCAATTATGGAAAAGATTGGACGCTTGGATCTGATCATCATTTCCCCAGATGATCCTGAGGCAATGCTTCGACATACAGAGACAGCGCTAAAAGAAGGCATTCAAGTTGCGGCAGATCCATCCCAACAATTGGCATATATGTCTGGTGATCAAATTAAGCGCCTTATTGATGGAGCGACCTATCTGTTTATGAATGAATATGAATTGGCGCTAGCTGCACAAAAAACCGGATGGAGCGAAGACGAGATTTTAAATCGCGTTACATACCGAATCGTGACGATGGGATCTAACGGTGCACGTATTGAGTCGAAAGCTCACCCAACCATTTCAATTCCATGTGCGAAAGAAAAAGCGAAGGTAGATCCAACAGGAGTGGGCGACGCATTTAGATCTGGATTCATCGCCGGTCTTGCTTGGGGATTTTCGCATGAGCGCTGTGGCCAAATCGGTTCGATGCTTGCTACATTTGTTATCGAAACCAAAGGCACTCAGGAGTACAGATTTACTAAGAGCGAATTTGCAGAACGCTTTGCCCAGGCATATGGCAAGGAAGCTGCAGAAGAAGTATTGGCAGTCTTACCTACCTGAGTGAGCGCGTAACTCTTTCACGGCGTTGTTTATAGCATCAGCGTAAGCACGAATATCGTCATCGGTCGTATCCGGATGAATTGTTGTCCGGATATTTCCATGAGTAAGTACCCCCATCGCAGCCAATACATGGCTTGGCTGTAGATCCATTGCTGTACATGCCGAACCAGAATCTGCTGAGAATCCCTTTGCGCCGATTAATCGAAGCAGTTCTTCACCATCGCACTGGGCGAATGAGGCAGAGAGCAGATGGGGTAGTGAGGTAGATAAATCTCCAGCAATTTCTGCGCCCAGTAATTGAGAACGTAATTGCGAATTTAGCGCTCTTATTCTTGATTCATCCTTTACAAAATTCTCAAGAGCAACAGCTGCAGCGATCAGAAGTGGGAGGGAGTGGCTATAGGGAGTTCGAATATTTGAAATATGCGGAAGTGGATTTCGCCATCGCTTCTCATCATTAATCGCCAAAATTCCGATTCCTGCAGGGCCTTGCCAAGACTTGGCATCGAAGAGCGCGGTACTCCAATGGGAGGGTAGCGGCGTTCTAGATCCGGTTGCTGTTGCATCAACTGCAACAAAGTCAGAGTCAATTTCTTCTTGTTGAATAACTCCAGTCTCAATATTGGCCAATTGAAAAGATAAAACTGTTTTTGTGTTCTGCTTTGCCGGTGCAATCAATTGGCCATCCGATGAGACGGGTAACTCTAAAACTGGCCCGTTATGCGATCTAGCTGTTGCAATAATTTCACTTCGATCTATTGATCCATAAATCAACGTTGCATCATGAGTAAGTAAGCCACCCAGTGAGAGAAAATGCCCAAGGCATGGTTCGCCAATAATTTCTATCTGTGGAGCACGCAGGCCAAGAGAATGTGCCAATGTTTCAATGGCTTGGTTTTTCAATAACGCTGCGCGAGATGACTCTTGTGAAAGCTTGCGAGGATCAGCCCAGCCCGAATCAATTGCAGCCAAAAGGGCCTGCCTAGCCACTGGATTTAAGGGGCTTTCAGATTGGAAATTTCCTGTGACACGAACCACCCAGCCAACGCTACTAGCCCTTGCTGCGGTGGGCGAATTGCCCGACTATCCTTTGCTCATGTCTGCTCCAAAGAAAAATAATCGCAGCCGATTCGCCATAGCCACTCTTGCCATTCCTGCCCTTTTGCTTTTAACAGGATGCTCAAAAGTTTCCGGTCTTGGTTTTGATGAGGGCCTTTCAAGCGTAAATGACATTTCATTATCTCTATGGCAAGGAGCATGGATCACTGCGGGAATCGTGGGAGTTTTTACATTCATTCTGATTGTGTGGCCTGCAATTTTCCACCGCGCAAAGGCAGGCAAGGGCGAATTTCCAAAGCAGACCCAGTACAACATACCGATTGAAATTCTTTATACAGTCATCCCGTTCATTATCGTTGCGGTTCTTTTCTATTTCACAGCAATCAAAGAATCAAAGATCGTCGAGAAAACAACCTCTCCGGCACATGAAATTACCGTCAATGCGATTCAGTGGTCATGGCAGTTCTCATACCCTGAAGCCGGACCAAAAGCCACAGTTACAGGTACGCCAGCGAATCCGCCAACTCTTGTCGTACCTCAAGGCGAAAAGGTTCGATACACGATCACTGCTAGCGATGTTGTGCACGGATTCTGGATTCCAGCGTTCATGATTCAGCAGCAGAACTTGCCGGGATTCACCAACCATCTCGAATTCACTGCAAATAAAATTGGCGAGTATCCAGGGCGATGCAACATTCTGTGCGGGCGCAATCACAGCCAAATGCTTTTCACGCTCAAAGTTGTTACACCAACTGAGTACAAGACTTATCTCGAAACCTTGAAAGCGAGCATGGCATGACAACATATGCAGAACGTCCAACTTTTAGCTCATTAGCACCCGGAGTAGCTCCCGCCCACAAAGGTAAGAATTTTGTTAAGTGGATTACCTCAACCGATCACAAGACAATCGGATATCTGTATTTAATGACTTCTTTTGCATGGTTTCTAGTTGGCGGTTTACTCGCTCTTATCCTTAGAGTCGAACTAGCTCGTCCAGGAATGCAATTCATAAGTAACGAGCAATACAATCAAGTATTCACAATGCATGGAACCATCATGCTTTTGATGTTTGCAACTCCGCTCTTTGTTGGCTTCGCAAATGTAATTATGCCGCTGCAAATAGGTGCAGCCGATGTTGCATTCCCTCGCCTGAATATGCTCTCTTACTGGCTTTATTTCTTTGGTTCGATCATGGCTGTTTCCGGATTTTTATCTCCCGGTGGAGCAGCATCATTTGGTTGGACTGCATATGCACCCCTAGCCAACTCAACGTATTCGCCAGGAATTGGTGGAGATTTGTGGGTAATCGGTTTAGCCGTTTCCGGTCTTGGAACAATTCTTGGTGGCGTTAACTTCATTACAACAATATTTACGATGCGCGCACCTGGAATGACGATGTTCCGAATGTCAATCTTCTCTTGGAATGTATTGCTGACATCAATTCTCGTCCTGCTTGCATTTCCACCACTTGCTGCAGCGTTACTTGGTCTTGAATCGGATCGCCTCTACGGTTCGCATCTATTTGATCCCGCAAATGGCGGTGCGATGTTGTGGCAGCACCTCTTCTGGTTCTTCGGACACCCCGAGGTTTATATTCTTGCGCTTCCGTTCTTTGGGATAGCTACTGAGATCTTGCCAGTCTTTAGTCGCAAGCCAATCTTTGGATACAAGGGTTTGATCGCAGCAACTATCGCAATCTCCGCACTCTCTGTTGCAGTGTGGGCCCACCATATGTTTGCTAGCGGTCAAGTATTACTGCCGTTCTTCTCTTTCATGACATTTCTTATCGGAGTTCCAACTGGTGTGAAATTCTTCAACTGGATCGGAACAATGTGGCGAGGCCATGTAACTTTTGAAACTCCGATGCTCTGGGTTATGGGCTTTTTAGTCACATTCTTATTCGGTGGCCTAACCGGAATCATTCTTGCCTCACCTCCAATGGACTTTGCAGTCTCTGCCTCCTATTTCGTTGTGGCGCACTTCCACTACGTGCTCTTTGGAACAGTGGTTTTCGCGATGTTCGCTGGTTTCTATTTCTGGTGGCCAAAGATGACAGGAAAGATGCTAAACGAACGTCTAGGCAAGATTCACTTCTGGACGCTCTTCTTTGGATTCCACCTGACATTCTTGATTCAGCACTGGCTTGGAATTAAGGGCTTCCCTCGTCGTTACGCAGATTATCTTGCGACAGATGGCTTTACTTTTATGAATACAGTTTCAACAATCGGTTCATTCTTGCTCGCACTTTCTATGATTCCGTTCTTTGTAAATATCTGGATCACTCGCAAGAGTCCTCTAGTAGAGGTTGATGATCCGTGGGGTTATGGGTCTTCACTTGAGTGGGCGACATCTTGTCCACCACCACGCCACAACTTCTTATCAATGCCGCGCATTCGATCAGAGCGCCCAGCTTTTGATTTGCATCATCCGCACATTAAGACAGAGGGCCACTAGCAATGAAGGCTTCTTGGCAGCTTTTTACTGGACTTTCACTTTTCTACGTCATCATGGCGGTTGTCTATTGGCAAGTTAACGGTGAAGCAGTTGGAATAACAGGAATGATTCTTGCTGCATGTCTTGCTGGGATGGTTGGTTTCTATGTTTGGTTTACACAGAAACGTATCGGTGAAATTTTGCCGGAGGACAACACATCGGCAGAGATTGCAGATGGAGCAGGGGAGCTTGGTTTCTATAGCCCTCACTCATGGTGGCCGCTTCCTGTAGCCATGAGTGCGTGTGCAATGGCACTTGGCCTGGTTATTGGCTGGTGGCTAACTCTTATAGCTCTTACCTCACTCGTAATTAGCATTATTGGCATGGTCACCGAATACGAGAAGCCACTTCCATAAAGGGCTTAGCAATAAAGCTCGCGCCGGCTGGCTTTGTAATTCTGTGGAGTACCGGATTTATCGGCGTTAAGTACGGTATCCCTTTCTCTTCACCGCTGATTTTTGTTGCGATTCGCATGTTGATTGCGGCAGTACTTTTGGCCGGCATAACCCTCTTAGTCACTGGTGAGTTTGCGCGTGGCTCGAAAACGATATTGAAATCAAGTGCGGTGGGTGTCACCTTGCATGGGGCCTATCTTGGTGGATGCTTCTATTCAGTTAGCCGCGGTATGAGCGCTGGGCTCGTTGCTCTCATTGTTTGTTTGCAACCTGTTGTTGTGAGCGTTGCGGCGAGTTATTTCCTTAAAGAAAAGCTCTCTGGCAGATCTATAGCGGGTTTGGCTTTAGGACTTCTTGGAGTGGTGACTGTGATTGCTCCACGCATAAGCGGGACAGACAAGCTTTCAACTGCCGCGATTGGTACCGCAGTGATTGCACTTCTCGGCGGTTCAATTGGAACTCTTTTGCAGAAGAAATTTGCGGCAGATGTTCCGATGCTTGCTGGGGCAACTTACCAATACGCGGCGACTGCAGTGGTAATCGGTGCGATAGCACTTGCTAGCGAACCAATATTTATAGATTGGACTCCTAAATTTATCTTCGCTCTTTCATGGCTTGTCCTTGCGCTCTCGCTCGGTGCCATTTTATTGCTCTTCTTTCTGCTTCAATCCGGCTCCGCTGCCGAAGTCTCATCTCTTTACTATTTGGTGCCGGCCGTTACCGCAGGCATGGCTTACTTATTTTTCGATGAAAAGATTTCACCGATTAGTGCAATTGGAACTCTCATAGCGGTAATTGGCGTATGGCTTGTTACCGGTAATAAAAAAGCCCCTAAGAGATAGCTCTTAAGGGCTTTTCTATAAGAACGCTAGTGGTGTTCGATCTCTTTAAGATCTTCAACGCCGACCTTTGTAACAGCTTCCGCATTTGCTTTACTTATGCGCGCGCGGAGCTTGTTTTTCAGTGCGCCAGTACGACGTACTCCACGGGAATCAACAGCCTCTAGTGCAAGTGGTGGGTTCTGTTCGTGTTGAGTCAGTAACCACGCCTTTTCAGCTGAAATTGGTTCATGGACTTCAACGAATTCACCGCTAGGCATACGCAGAAGTCGACCTGTTTCCCGCCCATGAAGTACGAGTTCTCGATCAGCGCGCTGTAGTGAGAGACAGAGTCTTTTCGTTACTACGAATGCGATAGGGGGTAATACAAAAATTGCGATTCGAGAGAACCACATAATCTGGTTAATGGTCAGGTGGAAGTTGGTTGCGATGATGTCGTTACCGCCGTTAAGGAGAGCAACCATCATGAAAGTAAGTGACATTACGCCAAGAGCTGTGCGGTTAGGTGCGTTACGCGGGCGATCAAGCAGATGATGTTCGCGCTTATCTCCAGTCACCCAAGATTCGATAAATGGATACAGCGCCATTCCAGTGAAAAGAATTCCTGGCACGATCAATCCAGGAATCAATATGTTCCACGAAATAGTGTGTCCGAAAGCGTGTGTCTCAAGTGGTGGTGACATACGTACAAGTCCATCTAACCAACCCATGTACCAGTCAGGTTGAGAACCAGCAGAAATTTGTCCTGGCGTGTAAGGACCGTATAACCAGATTGGGTTAATCGAAGCTACAGCCCCAAGGAAAGCAGTAATTCCGAAAACGATAAAGAAGAAGCCTCCAGCTTTGGCCATGTAAACGGGCATGAGTGGATAACCGACTACGTTCTTCTCAGTACGTCCTGGACCTGGATATTGAGTGTGCTTTTGATACCAAACCAACATTAAGTGGACGGTAATCAACGCTAAGAAGATTCCCGGTAATAGCAATACGTGCACGGTGTAAATACGCGGAATAAAAGCTTCCCCCGGGAATGCTCCGCCAAATGCAAAGAATGCAAGGTATGAACCTACGAGGGGGAGGGCTTGGATGATCGCTTCTGCAATACGGATACCAGTTCCTGAAAGCAGATCATCAGGGAGTGAATATCCAAGGAAGCCTTCAACAATTCCAAGTGTTAGTAGGCCAATTCCTAAGATCCAGTTGAA
>CAIMUD010000223.1 GCA_903844585.1 uncultured Actinomycetes bacterium
CAGCGATCGTGCGTGATGACGACCACGGATAGTTTTGTCTGTGAAGTTATATATCGCGCAAGCCAGGCTACGCCTTCAACATCCAAGTGGTTAGTAGGTTCATCTAGAAGCAACAAATCAAAACCGCCAACTAATAACTTAGCCAAGTTAACGCGTCGACGCTCTCCGCCTGAAAGTGTCGAGAATTGGCGATCAAGCAAGTGATCATCAAAGCCACCGAAGAGACCAGTTAATACTTCGCGGACATTCGCATCACTCGCCCATTGATGGCTATGTAAATCTCCGAGCACTACATCGCGAACAGAAGCCCCCGCATCGGCGCTATCGACTTGATTGAGAATTCCAATGGTGACGCCACCAGCTACAGAAACTCGGCCAGAATCTGCCGGCTCAAGGCCGGCCATGACATTGAGCAGAGTGCTCTTGCCGCCACCATTGCGACCCACAATTCCTATGCGTTGGCTCTCATTAATTCCGAGTGAGACTCCATCGAGAAGTGGTCGAATATCAAAGGCTTTAGAGACCGACTCGAGATTGAGAAGGTTCTTGATAGCCATAGAGGTAAGCCTATTTCATCAATAGCGCTAACCATTACAGTACGGATATGTCAGTGACCGACCGCCAATACGCCTTGGATTTAGATAAAAACGATCCGCTCGCACATTTTAAATCGAAGTTTGTGGTTACTGACCCAGCAATGTGTTATCTCGATGGCAATTCACTTGGTCGACTTCCACATGCAACTGTTGTTGCAGTAAATGATTTATTGACGAAGGAGTGGGGGCCAGAAGTTGTAACTGGTTGGAGCCATTGGGTTGATGAAGCGCAACCAGTTGGAGACCTCATTGGCGAGGCAACGTTAGGTGCAGCCAAGGGGCAAGTACTTGCGTGCGACACAACTTCAGTTAATTTCTATCAGCTCTGCATGGCTGCCATAAAAGCTCGCCCTGGACGTAAAACAATAATTACCGATGCCGCTAACTTTCCAACGGATCGATACATCCTTGACGGAATTGCAAAAGAATTTGGACTGAATTTGGTTCTGATTGATAATGAATCTGCAGGATTAATAAAGCATGAGCGAATTACCGCAGATGTTCTTGCGCCGTATTTAAATGATGACGTTGCTCTCGTAACACTTGAAGTTATTCAATATCGATCTGGAGCGCGTACAGATATTAAATCCATAACTGATTTAGTCCGTTCACGTGGCGGATTGGTTGTTTGGGATGCCAGCCACGCGGTTGGTGCGATTGAAATGAACTTTGATGCCAACGGTGTGGACCTTGCAGTTGGTTGTACATATAAATACGGAAACTCTGGTCCCGGTGCACCTGCGTGGTTGTATGTCAGCACGAAGATGCAGAAAGAGTTACAGGTTCCAATTCAGGGGTGGTTCTCACAAGCAGATCAATTTGGCATGGGACCAGTCTTTGAAAAGGCCGAAGGTATTCGTGGTTTCCAAATTGCAAGTCCTTCATTAATTGGTCTTCGTTGTATTAAAACTTCCTTTGAAATAATTAAAGAAGCAGGCATCGATAAAATTGCACATAAAGCAGCTGTTGGTACGCAGATGATGATTGATTTATATGACGCATGGTTAGCACCGCTCGGTATGCAATTAAATACTTCGCGCGACCCACAAGAACGTGGCGGACATATTTCATTGGTACATCCAGAAGCTGCACGAATTTGTGTTGCACTTCGTGAATTCGCCAATGTAATTCCAGATTATCGAACACTAAATTCAATTCGTCTTGCGATTTCACCACTACCAACTTCATACGTCGAAGTCTGGGATGGTTTTGAAAGAATTCGTGACTTGGTTTCTACACGTCAATACGAAAAGGTTTCAGCGACCGGTTCACGAGTTACATGAGTAATTCCGAGAATTTCGACTCCGCACTTACATACTCGTCATACCTTGCAGTCGATGAGCTATTAAAACTGCAACGTCCGCTGTCAACTGGTCCCGAACATGATGAGATGCTCTTCATCATTATTCATCAAACATATGAACTTTGGTTCAAGCAATTAATTCACGAGTTTAAGCAAGCACAGCGCGTACTAGAAAATGGCGATACTCATTATGCCCTAGCCATTTTGGGGCGCATTCGCACAATTATGAAAGTGTGTGTTGCGCAGATTGATATTTTAGAAACTATGACGCCGCTTCAATTTAACTCTTTCCGTGGATATCTCTCCTCATCTAGCGGTTTCCAATCCGCACAATTTAGAAAAGTTGAAGCAATACTGGGTCGACGCGATAACAAAATGGCTGGGCACTTGCCACCAGATATTCAGAGCGAAATTGCAGAAATTACTTCTAGCAATTCGATTTGGGATTCCACTCTTGTTTATTTAAACAATGCTGGTCATACGATGCCTGCAGCGATTTTGAATCGAAATAAATCAGAGCAGTACGTTGCTAATAAAGAAGTACAAGATGTTTTGTTGGCAGTTCATCAAGGTGATCCAGAACGCGCAATGATTTGTGAGCGTTTAGTCGATATCGACGAAGGTATTCAAGAGTGGCGCTATCGCCACGTAAAGATGGTCGAAAGAACTATCGGCCATAAAATGGGTACAGGTGGATCAAGTGGTGCAGAGTATTTGAAGTCCACACTTTTCAATCCTGTATTTCCAGATTTATGGGAGATCCGTTCACGTTTTTAGTTTTTACGTTTTCTAATTGCAATAAG
>CAIMUD010000224.1 GCA_903844585.1 uncultured Actinomycetes bacterium
GTTGCGCGCTTTGTATCCTCTTTCGCCTCGGACTCAGTCATTTTTGCGTCAAGCATTGCAAGAATTTGCGCATACCCAAGTGCGCGCCTAGCAGTCACACCGTTATTTAAACCTGCTCCAACCAGTGACTCCACTTCATTGATGAGTCCAAGATCCCACATCCGATCAACTCTGGCTTCAATGCGTTCACCAAGTTTTTCGCGGTCCATAACTAATCCAAACTGCAGCGCTTCTGGGTAATGCGTGCTCGCTTCACGTGGCAAATTTGCAGTAAAGGGTTGACCTGTTATCTCAATTACCTCAAGAGCGCGAATGATTCTGCGGGTATTGGCTCTATCTATAGCGATTGCTGCAACTGGATCCAATTTTTCAAGACGCTCAAATAAGCTAGCTGAACCAAAATCTTGCGCCTCTTTATTTAATTTTTCGCGAACTGCCGGATCTGTATCAGGAAAATTCAAGTCATCGAGGATTGCTTTTATATAAAGCCCCGTGCCCCCGACAATCACAGCGTGCACACCACGGCTATGGATCTCTGAAATTTTCTCTCGGGCGACTTCCTGATACCAGGCAACCGTTGAATCCTGGCTTACATCTAGAACATCCAAGAGATGGTGAGGAACACCCTCGCGCTCTTGCATAGAAATTTTTGCGGTTCCAATATCCATGCCCCTGTATAGCTGCATCGAATCAGCGTTGATGATCTCGGCCCCTATTTCTTTTGCCAGTGAGACCGCCAACTCGCTCTTACCTGTCGCTGTTGCGCCACAAATAACTATTGTTTTCATTATTTGCGAGTTGGGATTCCTAAGAGAAGTGGCTCTGGAATTCGCTCTGCCGTGCGTGCCTGATGGGCATCTCCACCACGAGTTGAAGTGACCGAAAGCAAATCTCCAACTAAATAATGTGCCGAAGCCTGTGTTATGAGCACCTCTGCAATATCGCCGGGTCTTGCGTTGGTATTTGTGAAATGGACAAGCCTGAAATCTTCAGTACGCCCTGACCAACGTTCTTCGCGTGCATCACGACGTCCCTCAACCTCGCTTACGAGGACTTTATGAACGCTACCTATCGCTTCTTTATTTACCGAAAGTGAAATCTCTTGTTGATGTTCGTGCAAGCGGGTATAGCGCTCTCCCACTACTGCGTCATCAACTTGATTTGTCATTGCTCCTGCAGGAGTACCCGGGCGAATTGAATATTTGTATGTATAAGCGGCGCTAAATCGCGCCTTCGACGCCAAATCTAAAGTTGCTTGGAAATCTTCTTCGCTCTCACCTGGAAATCCAACAATGATATCTGTGGTGATTGCTGCATGCGGTAGCGCTGCGCGCACTCTATCTAAAATTCCTAAGTATTTCTTACTTCTATAAGATCGACGCATTTCTTGCAAAATTTTATCGGAACCCGATTGCAAAGGCATATGTAGATGTGGCATCACATTGGAGTTCTTGGCCATTACTTCAATTACGTCATCTGTAAAATCTCTTGGGTGCGGAGACATAAATCTAATTCGTAAAAGTCCTTCAATATCGGCGACCTGCTGCAGCAAATTAGCAAAACCGCCGTTCTTATATGCATTTACATTTTGCCCAAGCAGCGTAATTTCGATAACTCCCTGATCAACAAGAGCCTTTACTTCACGAACAATGTCGATCACTTCTCGATCCTTTTCGACACCGCGAAGAGTGGGGACAATACAAAAAGTGCAAGTGTTATTACATCCGACTGAGATTGATACCCATGAGGTAAATGCTGAAAATCGTCGGGCTGGTAGCGCCGACGGAAAATGTTCTAGCGCTTCGAGTATTTCAATTTGGGATTCTTCTTCAATTCTTGCTCGCTCGAGGAGCGTTGGAAGGGAACCGACATTGTGCGTGCCAAAAACAACATCAACATATGGCGCTTTTTTTAGAATAACGTCTTGATCTTTCTGTGCCAAACATCCGCCGACAGCTATCTGCATATTTGGATTTAGCTTCTTTACAGGGGCGAGGAAACTTAAGTTTCCATAAAGCTTGTTATCTGCATTCTCACGTACTGCACATGTATTAAAAACGACGAGGTCGGCTTGTTCACCGGTGATTACAGGGATGTACCCAGCTTCATCTAAGAGCCCACTAATTCGTTCAGAATCGTGGACATTCATCTGGCAGCCGTAAGTTTCGACTGTATAAGTGCGTGCCATTAGCTAAAAGTATTACTGGTCTTTTTGAATACGTATAGGTTCATGACCACGCGCAACTAACCGCTCGAAGTGAACTTCACGCTTATCGTTAAATAGCGAAGCATCTTCTCCGGCTTTTTTCATAAAAGCGGCGAGTTCTTCACGCGCCTTTAGACCATCGCCAGAGAGATCCGTGCGCTCGAAAACCTTCCAAGCTCGAAGTACTGGTGCCACAACATCGTCGAGGTGCTGCTGCAGATCATAAATACCTGCCAGCGCAATTTGCACCGCTTTTCTTCCAAAGCCAGGCATATTTGCTCCAGGCATATCAAAGTTAGTGACAACATCTGTTATCGCACGCATCGCTGCATTTGGTTCCATATCCAGCGCTGCGCTAAGGGTGTTTCGATAGAAAAGCATGTGAAGGTTTTCATCGAGTGATACGCGCTGCATCATGCCTTCAGCTATCGGATCATCTGAAATTTTTCCTGTATTTCTATGAGAAATACGTGTTGCTAACTCTTGGAAGGAAACATAAGCAATTGTGTGAAGCATGTCATTTTCGTAAGGCGTCTGATAGCCAAGTGACATATGCGCCATGCGAAGGTCTTCTAACTCATATGGATCAACTCCACGAGTAGCCATCAAGTAGTCACGAATAACAATTGAGTGACGAGCTTCTTCGGCAGTCCAACGTTCAATCCAGGTGCCCCATGCCCCATCGCGACCCATAGAGAGAGCAATTTCGGTGTGATAACTCGGCAAGTTATCTTCGGTAAGTAAATTCAAAATAAGCGAATCCTGAGCAACCGGCGTCAGTCGAGAGTCTTTTGCTTCCCATGCATCTCCATTGAGAGGTCCGGCGTAGTCGCGTCCTTCTGACCAAGGGACATACTCGTGTGGATACCAATTTTTTTGAACGCTCAAGTGGCGCTCTAACTCGACAGCTACAACTGGTTCAAGATCACGAATAAGACGTGATTGAATCTTTTGTGACTCTTCGCTCATAGGCAAACCCTACGGTCTGAACTCATAACTGACCAGTTACGAGTTCTTTTTTGCACGCTCGGCGGCTTGTGATGCTCGCCATTTCGCAATCTCGCCATGATTGCCACTGAGCAATATCTCGGGTACTGAGATACCTCGCCAATCTTGAGGTTTTGTGAAATTGGGATACTCCAGCCAGCCTTCATCATTATGTGATTCTTCGGTTAGCGATTGCGGATTGCCAAGCACTCCGGGAATCAGGCGAGTAACAGCTTCAACCATCACCATAGTGGCAACTTCTCCGCCACCGAGTACGTAGTCACCTATTGAAACCTCATGAACTCTAATATTTCGCGCTGTGAATTCTGGACGCGAATAATATTGACGAACTCGGTCATCAATTCCTTCATATCTTCCACATGCAAAAATTAAATGTTCACGTTTGGCTAAATCTGCTGCCATTGACTGAGTAAAACGCACGCCCGCAGGAGTTAAAATAATTATGTCAGTGTTATCTGTAAGAACCTCATCTATTGCACTGCCCCAAACTTGAGCAATCATAACCATGCCAGCACCACCACCATATGGTGTGTCATCAACTGTGTTGTGGTTGTCGCTTGCATGATTGCGCAAATCATGAACAGCAATCTCCACCAAGCCTTTTTCTTGGGCCTTACCCAGAAGTGAAAGTGTGAGTGGGGCTAAATATTCTGGGAAGATAGTGATTGCATCAATTTTCACTGCAGTACCTCCGGCGGGATAACAACCATTTTCTTCGCTGCGATATCTACCTTCGGTACTAATTGGTGGACAAATGGAATAAGGGTTTCTCCATCGTCGGTCTTGATGACCAGGACATCTTGCCCGGGCAAGTTAAGTACATCAATTACCTCGCCGAATAAGTCGCCATCGATGAGGTGAGCTTTGCATCCGACAAGTTGCAGAACGTGATAATCATCTACATCTTCTCCAGGAGCATCTATATCTACCTCTGCATACAAAAGTAGATCTCGATACTTCTCAATCGAATTGCGATCATTAATCCCCTCGAAAGCGAGAAGGAGTATTCCGTTGTGAACGCGCGCAGAAGCCACGCTCAATGAACCGTGGCTATCTGTATCTAGCTTTGCCCCAATAGCAAAGCGAGCTGCAGCTTCATCAGTGCGTACTTCAATCGTTGCTTCACCGAGAATTCCGTGAGCACGACCGATACGACCAACATTGAGTCGCATGCGCGTAAGAGTTATTAACGAGCCTCGTCAGTATCGATGAGATCGACTCGAACAGTACGTCCAGCAATTGCACTTACAACAGTACGAAGTGCTTTAGCCGTGCGTCCGTTACGACCAATCACCTTGCCGATATCTTCAGGATTGACATGAACTTCGAGCGTTGTGCCTCGACGATGAGTCTTTTCCTTAACGATGACATCTTCAGGATTATCAACGATTCCTTTAACGAGATGCTCGAGAGCTTCGTCCATCATTGTTATTCGGCAGCCACTTCTTCTGCTGGAGCTTCAACTGCTGGTGCTTCTTCTGCAACAACTTCAGCAACTGGTGCTTCATCTGCAACAGCTTGCGCAACTGGTGCTTCATCGGCAACAGCGTCAGCAACTGGTGCTTCAACAACTTCTTCTACAACTGGTGCAGGGCTTGCTTTAGCAGCCAACTTCTCTTGCGCCTTCTTCTTAAGAGTTGTTGCACCTTCTGCAGGTTCACTCGCAGCTTCCTTAACTGCAGCTTCGTAAGCAACGCTCTTTGCAGGTTTTGCAGGAGCTACTTTAAGAGTTCCTTCAGTTCCTGGAAGTCCCTTGTATTTCTGCCAATCTCCTGTGACTTTAAATAACGCCTCTACAGCTTCAGATGGAAGTGCGCCAACACCTAGCCAATATTGCGCGCGCTCTGAGTTCACTTCAATAATTGATGGTTCTTGTCCTGGAACGTAACGACCAATTTCTTCAATTGAAAGTCCATTACGTGCTTTGCGTGAATCTGTAACAACGATACGGAAATAAGGTGTACGGATTTTTCCAAGACGCATTAAACGAATTTTTGTAGCCAAAGCAGTGGTGCTCCTAAAAATGTGTGTTGTTTAAATTAATTACAGCGGGGTGCGTAACTAATAAATCCAACTTTGGATTGGGATGTTTCGGGGGTAGAGGGCCCCGCAACAGGAGGCCAATCTTGCCATCTTGGCAGGGCTTTCGCGAAATCCTCCCTTGGCGAGAGCCACCCAGAGGGTTCTAGCCTTGCTCTTGCGCAGCTCGTTTGGCCGGATTACCAGACTTGGATTTCTTTTTCTGAGGTGGTGGTGATTTCTTTGGCGCTGATGGAATACCCATCTGCGTTGCCAGAGGTGATCCACCACCACTTCGCATCTGTTTCATCATCTTTTGAGCAGCGCTAAATTTATCAACGAGAGCATTTACATCCTGAACTTTTCGCCCTGAACCCATTGCAATGCGCGAGCGTCTAGATCCGTTTAATACTTTAGGGTCGTGTCTCTCTGCCGGTGTCATTGACTGAACGATTGACTTTGTTTTCACTATCTCGCTGTCATCGATATTCTCAATTTGTTTCTTCATTTGTGCAGCGCCAGGCAGCATGCCAAGCAACTTGGACATAGAACCCATCTTCGACATTGCCTCTAACTGCTCAAGGAAATCTTCAAGTGTGAAATCCTCCCCACTGACAATTTTTGCTTCTAGCTTTGCCGATGTATCTGAGCCAAAGGCTTTCTGAGCTTGCTCGGCAAGAGTTGCGACATCTCCAAGACCCAAAATTCGTGAAGCCATTCGCTCCGGATAAAAGATATCGAAGTCAGCCATCTTTTCACCTGTTGAGGCGAACATAATTGGGCGGCCAGTAATTTTTGCGATAGATAGTGCAGCTCCACCACGAGCATCACCATCTAACTTTGTGAGAGCAACTCCATCAAAGCCAACGCCATCGGCGAATGCCTGCGCTGTTCGCACAGCATCTTGTCCAATCATTGCATCGACGACAAAAATAACTTCGTCGGGGTTAACTGCCTCGCGAATTTTTCTTGCTTGACTCATCAATTCGTCATCTACGCCAAGTCTGCCAGCGGTATCAACGATGACCATGTTAAACAACTTTGATTTTGCATGAGCAATTGCAGCTTCGGCAACTTTTACTGGATCTCCAACGCCATTGCCAATCTCAGGTGCAAAAACTGGAACCCCGACGCCTTCTCCAACAATCTGGAGTTGTGAGACTGCACTTGGTCTTTGTAAGTCACAAGCAACTAAGAGCGGAGTATTACCTTGATCTTTGTAAAACTTTGCAAGTTTTCCGGCCAGAGTTGTTTTACCTGCACCTTGCAACCCTGCCAACATAATTACTGTCGGTGGGTTCTTTGCAAAGCGTACTCTGCGAGCTCCTCCACCAAGAATTTCGGTGAGTTCGGAGTTAACAATTTCAAATATCGCTTGTGCCTGATTGCTGCCAGATTGAATTGTTGAAAGCGCTGATTTTGATTTTTGACTTACAGATTCAATAAACGAATCAACAACGCTGAGCGCTACATCTGCCTCAAGTAGGGCTTGCTTGATTTCTAAACATGTACTGTCGATATCACTGGCCGAGATCTTCCCGCGACTTCGCAGAGCACCAAAGGCGCCGGAAAATCTCGAGCCGAGTGATTCGAACATTGCGCCATAGTACTAAATGGCAGCTTCACCAGTTTCACCCGTGCGAACACGTACAACTTCTTCAACGGGAGTGGTCCAAATTTTTCCATCTCCGATTGAACCTGACGATGCAGTCTTCACAATCAACTTTACGATTTCATCAACCTTGTTATCGCTGACAAGAATTTCAAGGCGGATTTTTTGTACAAGATTTACTTTAATTTCTGCGCCACGATAGACCTCAGTATGTCCGCCCTGTCGCCCAAATCCGCTCGCCTCTGAAACTGTAATTCCAGTGACGCCAGATGCCTGTAGGGCATCTTTAACATCGTCAAGTTTTCCTGGCTTCAAGATTGCTGTAATGAGTTTCATAGAACGCCTCCACGTGATGAGATCTTCATGTCATATGCAGTTTCAGCATGCACTGAAAGGTCGATTCCTTCAACCTCATCAACAGAGTTGACCCTGAAACCAATAGTTTTGTTGATAACAAAACCGATAATGAGCGTGACAGTAAATGAATAGGCCAATACAAGTCCTACGCCGATTACTTGCTTGCCGAGTAGAGCGGTTCCTCCACCATAGAAGATTCCATCTAGCCCGATGCTGTTCACACTGCTTGTTCCTACAAAACCAATTGCAAGAGAGCCAAGAATTCCACCAATGAGGTGAACTGCAACCACATCTAATGAGTCGTCAAATCCAAGTTTGAACTTGAGCTCAACTGCCCAAGCACAGACAACACCTGCAAGTATTCCAATTGCAACTGCACCGATTGGATCAACAAAGGCGCACGCAGGTGTAATTGCAACCAAACCAGCTACAGCACCCGATGCTGCTCCGAGTGAAGTTGCATGTCCATTTCGAAGTTTTTCAAATGCAAGCCAACCAATTAACGCTGCACCCGCTGCTACTTGGGTATTAAGTAGGGCAAGTCCAGCAATTCCATTTGCAGCAAGGGAAGATCCTGCGTTAAATCCAAACCAACCAAACCACAACAAGCCCGATCCAAGCATTACGAGTGGCAAGGAGTGTGGTCGCATTGATTCGCGTCGCCATCCGACGCGCTTTCCGAGTACAAGTGCGAGTGCAAGACCTGCAGCACCAGCGTTGATGTGTACTGCTGTTCCACCAGCGAAGTCTTCAAGACCTTTACCCGCTAGAAAACCCGTACCTGTGACTACATCGCCAACCTTGTTACCGAATGCAAATACCCAGTGTGCAACTGGGAAATAAACAAAAGTGCTCCAAAGAGTTACAAAGAGCGCCCATGCGCCAAACTTTGTGCGATCAGCAATTGCACCTGAAATAAGTGCGGGGGTAATAATCGCAAACATCAATTGGAACGCCGCAAATACTAAAAGTGGAATTGGATAAACTCCACCGTTATTTGCAAGCTCGTCAACGCGAGAACCAAGATTTGAAAATCCAATATTTCCGTACCACGCAGATTCGGCCTTAGAGCCAAATGCGAGTTCATATCCAAATACAACCCAGAGCACGCTAACAATGCCGACAGTAACCATTGACATCATCATCATATTAAGAACGCTCTTAGTTCGAACCATGCCACCGTAGAAAAATGCAAGGCCTGGAGTCATAAGCATGACGAGCGCACAGCTTGCCAACATCCAAGCGGTATCGCCTGCGTTTAATACAACCGCTTCCATAATTGTGTCCATTCAATTTGAGTGAAACCTCGCCGTTGAGATGGGGTAAATGTGCCCAAAGTGAGTTACGACGGTTAACGAAACGAGTTACAAGATGGTTAATAAAAACTAGTTGAGGAGACCGTCTATATACATGTCTGTAACAAATGGGGCGAAATCGCCTTCGGACTCCCCTGTGCCTACAAATTTGATTGGGATATCCAGCGCTGACTCGATTGCCAAGGCAATTCCTCCGCGGGCGCTTCCGTCGAGCTTTGTGAGAATAAGCCCAGTCACATCGGTAACTTCGGCAAAGATTTTTGCTTGGGCTATTGCGTTCTGGCCAGTGGTCGCATCGATGACAAGAAGTGTCTCGGCGATCTGCTGGCTCTTCTCAATGACGCGCTTAATTTTGCCAAGCTCTGCCATGAGATCACTCTTATTATGCAAACGTCCAGCTGTATCAATGACCAGGTAATCAGAGTTTTTCTCTATCGCATATTTTGTCGCATCGAATGCGACTGACGCTGGATCGGATTTTTCGCCACCTGTTACTACTTCAACTCCTATGCGCTCTCCCCACGTTCTGAGTTGATCCACTGCTGCTGCACGAAATGTATCGCCGGCCCCAAGTACAACTGATTTACCTTGTGCTTTCAGATGTGCAGCAATTTTTGCTACTGATGTGGTTTTGCCTGTTCCATTTACTCCTACAACCATCACAATCTTTGTGCCATCGCCGGAAGTTAAATCGCGTGGTTTAGTTGAAAATTTTGATTTCAAAATCTCACGTAGCGCCGCTTCTGCGTCATCGCCTTTGATTTTTTTAGCAGATTCCAACATCTCGGCAGCTAGCGCTGGCCCTAAGTCTGCTGCTAATAGTTCGGCTTCTAGTTCATTCCAATCAACACCACTCGCAGTTGATTCGCCTTTTAACTTTGCTACAAACTTAGTAAATATTCCCATCTTTGTGGGTCTCTATGCAGTTTCAGATTCACGCAAACGCTGCGAGATTACCTCTGTTACGCCATCGCCACGCATTGTGACTCCGTACAGTGCGTCTGCAATTTCCATTGTGCGCTTCTGGTGGGTGATGATGATGAGTTGCGAACTTTCACGCAGTTCTTCAAAGACGCGAAGTAAGCGCCCAAGGTTTACATCATCAAGTGCTGCTTCAACTTCATCGAGGACATAGAACGGACTTGGCCTAGCCTTAAAGATTGCGACAAGCATTGCAATGGCAGTGAGTGACTTTTCACCACCTGAAAGTAGTGAAAGTCTCTTAACGCGCTTTCCCGGCGGGCGTGCTTCAACATCTACACCCGTATTTAGTAAGTCATCTGGATTAGTTAAGAAGAGTCGACCATCGCCACCTGGGAATAAGCGGCTAAAGATATCTTCGAAGTGCTTTGCAACATCCTCATAGGCTTGCATAAAGATCTCTTGAACTTTGTCATCCACTTCTTTAATAATGTCGAGAAGATCTTTCTTTGTTTTCTTCAAATCTTCGAGTTGCTCAGCCAAAAACTTTAAGCGTTCTTCAAGGGCGCTGTATTCCTCAAGTGCAAGAGGGTTAATTTTTCCAAGCAGAGTCAGGGAGCGCTCTGTTGCTGCTAGGCGCTTTTCTTGCTGGTCACGACGATACGGCACCATCTCGGTGGCAACAATGACACCTTCATCAGTTTCAATAAATGTAGGAACATCTTTATCTGGCCCATATTCATTAACAAGCGTTGAAACATCAATGCCGAGTTCTTCTACTGCCTTAGTTTCAAGAACTTCAATACGCATACGCTGTTCAGCTCGAGCAATTTCATCTCTGTGAACACTTGATGTGAGTTGCTCTAGCTCCGTAGTGAGTTCGCGACCGCGCGCACGAACTACGAGAGTTTCACCTTCACGATCAGAACGAGCAGCTTCAAGTCGTGCGCGCTCTGTTGCAGCTTTGGCAATCGAACGTTCGATATGGATAAGTGCTTCATATGCTGCTTCAGCAATGGCAGCAGAAATAACTGCACCTCGAGCTCGAGCACCTCTACGTGAGACTGCTCGTTGTGATGCATCGCGCTCTGCTTGGGCCGCATCTTCAAGTGATTTAGCTCTGGCGCCAATTGAGTCAACTCGCTCTTCAGATGTTCGTACCGCAAGGCGAGCTTCCACCTCTGCGGTACGTGCTATCGAAACTTCATTGCGCAGATTCTCGGCAACACCATGATCCGGTTCAGAAATATCACCTTGATATTTTTCTTAAAGAATTGGGGAAAATAGATCTATTTTACACTGCCAA
>CAIMUD010000225.1 GCA_903844585.1 uncultured Actinomycetes bacterium
GATGCAAGTACAACAAGTCCATCTTCAGTAACCCAGTATCGAGATGGGCGAAGTCCGTTGCGATCTAGTACTGCACCAACTTGATGGCCATCAGTAAATGTCACACATGCAGGTCCATCCCATGGCTCCATAAGAGATGAGTGGAATGCATAGAAGTCTCTACGCTTCTGTGACATTGTCGCGTGATTTTCCCAAGCTTCAGGAATCATCATAAGAATTGAATGGGGAAGGGATCGACCTGCAAGGTAGAGAAGTTCTAGAACTTCGTCAAATGAAGCAGAGTCACTTCCTGACATTTCTACAATCGGAGAGAGCCGCCCCAAATCCCCAGTAAGTACATCACTTGCTAGAAGTGACTCGCGCGCTCGCATCCAATTGCGATTCCCCTTCACTGTATTGATTTCGCCGTTATGTGCAATAAATCGATATGGGTGAGCAAGTGGCCATGACGGAAAAGTATTTGTAGAAAAACGCGAGTGAACTAAGGCTAGTGGGGATACAACTCTCTCATCGCTGAGGTCTGGAAAAAATTCCTCAAGCTGGCCGGTGGTAAGCATGCCCTTGTAAACAATTGTTTGTGATGACAGTGAAGAAAAATATAAATCTAGAGTATGTTCGGCGCGTTTACGTAAACAGAAAGTTAAACGATCAAGTGCAATTCCAGATTCATCTTTTAGCCCAGCTAAGAAGAGTTGCTCAAATTGCGGCATGACCGAAAGTGCAGTTTTACCAAGAGAAGAAGAATTAATTGGAAGTTTTCGCCAACCTAAAACCTTCAAACCTTCTTCTGATGCCAATTTTTCGATTGCGCTCTTAACTTCTGCGCCTTTTGCGATAAATGCAATACCGGCTGCGTAGTGTCCAGCTGCTGGCAAATCAAATGTGACTTCTGCGCGATAGAACGCATCTGGAACACGAATTAAGATTCCAGCACCATCACCGCTATCTGGTTCGGCTCCTGAAGCACCGCGGTGTTCTAAATTGCGAAGTGCAGTGAGAGCCTTTTCAACAATCTCGTGTGTTGCGACTCTATTAAGTGTTGCAACCATTGCAACTCCGCAAGCATCATGTTCATTGGCAGGATCGTATAACCCTGTTGGTGCAGGGTAATTAGATTTAAGTGCCATGAGCTCCACACTTCCGTTGTCTTAAACTTTCAATACTTTTCTGGGACAACGTTGGCCCGGTGATTTAGCAAGTGAAAGCGTAGCAAGTTAGGGCGCAAAAGTGCAGCCCGATTGAAGCTATATAACTAGTACTACCTCACTATTGGGCGGTTAAATCCCGCTCATATGGAAAATTTGACCGATACCTGCGGTGATTGCCATGCCAAGACATCCACCAATAATCACGCGAAGTGTGGGCGTGAACAACTTTGAGCCCGCCGTCTTTGCGCTAAGCACTCCCGTAAAAGTAAGCCCGACAATTGTGAAGACAACAATGCTCAGAGCAACTTTGCCCGTAGTTGGGGCAAATGCGCCAAGGAATGGAATGAGGCCACCGGCTGTAAATGAAATTGCAGATGCGATTGCAGCTTGCACCGGACGAGCTTTTGTATGTGGGTGCTGACCGAGTTCGTCTCGTAAATGTGCTTCGAGTGGATCTCGCTCGTGCATTGCTGTCGCAACTTCGAGTGCAAGCCCTGGCGTAAGTCCACGATTAATATAAATTTGTTGTAACTCTTCCAACTCGGCTTCAGGATCAATTGCCAGATGCTCAATCTCAAGGAGCCGATCTGAATCTTCTATATCATTTTGAGAACGAACCGAAACATATTCACCAACGGCCATCGACATAGCACCGGCTGCAATACCTGCTACACCGGCAGTGATAAGAAATGTCTGTGCACTGGCGCCACCAGCGGCAGCCGTTGTCACGCCAATCATTAAACTTGCTGTTGAAACTAATCCATCATTGGCACCGAGAACTGCCGCACGCAACCAACCAGCACGATGTGTACGATGCTGAAGATTGCGCTGGTAGACATCATCAAGAGCCATGTTTGCACTTTACCTGATGGCCTTGGAAATTTTGCGCAGCGCAACGATTGAGGCTAGAAATAAAAATAGGGCTAACCACTGATTAATACGTATCCCGCCAACTAAATGCGCCTCGTCAATGCGTATAGATTCTATGAAGAAGCGACCAAAACTATAGGCCCCAACGTAGAGAGCAAAAACTTGGCCAGGTGCGAATTTTCGAGCAAAAACCAACAGCAAGGATGCGACGATCGAAGTCCACAAAGCTTCATATAAAAATGTCGGATGAAATGTTTGAAATTCGGAAAATCCAGAAGGACGCAATCGCACAGGAATTTCTAACGCCCACCATGTATTGAGAGGTCGGCCAAAAAGCTCGCCATTAAACCAATTGCCAAAGCGACCTATTGCTTGTGCAAATAGAATTCCTGGCGCAAGGGCATCTAGAAAATATCGAAAGTCTGGAAGCCTACGTTTAAGTTTCTTCTCTTGCCATCTATATCCAAACCACGCACCTAGAGTTCCGAGAGCAATCGCTCCCCATATTCCGAGTCCGCCTTGCCAAATTTTTAGCGCATCGAAAGGGTGACCATTTTTGCCAAAGTAATTATCCGGTGAACTTATTACGTGGTAAAGACGACCTCCAAGAACTCCAGCAGGAACTGCGATAATTGCAACATCAGCAACAACATGTTCTAAGCCTGCGTCAACTTTACGCAATCGCTTATCCCCAAGCCAAATCGCGATTGCGACGCCTGCAATAATACAGAGCGCATAGAAATGGATGGCTAGTGGCCCGATTTCCAACTTCGAAATAGGTGGAGTTGGAATCTGGCGAAGTAACACTTAACCCTTTGCTACAGCTGCTTTAAAGGCATCAAGTGAAAGTAAATCCTTTGCATTATCAATTTTCTTATCGTTAATGAAAATCGTAGGCGTTGAATTGACATTCTTTTTTGCTGACTCAGCCGAGATGTTTTTAGTCCAATTTGCATACTTTAAATCATCAATGCAAGAGGAAAATTTCTGGTTTGAAACTCCGACACCTTGGCCTGCAGCCTTGAGATAATCATTTGTCCAAATACCACTATTTTCTTTCTTTGGCTGATTTGCGTAAAGGAGTTTATGGAATTGGCCGAACTTGCCTTCATCGGCCGCGCAACCTGCTGCATTTGCTGCGCTAAGTGATTCGATTCCAATAAACGACATCAGATGGTAAACGACCTTAGCTTCCTTTTTGCTAATCAAATCATCGATATAAGCACCGGTGAGTCCTTCAAATCCTTGACAGTACGGGCATTGAAAATCTTCATA
>CAIMUD010000226.1 GCA_903844585.1 uncultured Actinomycetes bacterium
ATCGCGAGGATCAACGCCGCCAAGACCAATCAAACGCTCTGGTGCACGAGCAACCATTTCTGCATTGCGCTTTGGATTGGTAAATCCTGTGTGGTAGAAGTCGCTTAGTACTTGTGTGGAAAGAATTGCCATATCCATTTCACCACGTACGAACATGTGGTGCAAATACCAATCTGGATCTACTTTACGAAATTCTTTATCGAAATCCATTGTCCACTTTGGATCTGGTGGATTAAAACCAGTTTGAAATGCATAAAAAGTCTCAGCAAATGCAAGACCGTATTCATTCTTGATGTTCTCTTTACTTGCATCCCAGAATCCGGTGTGTGCATCGAGAACAAACTTTCCGTCTTTCATCGGTTCTCCTTCTTGTACGCGTAAGTGGAAGAGCTCCTGAAGCAATTCCTTTGCGGAAGCATACGGTCAACCCTGAGGGCTCGCAATACAAAATAGGATGATTTAGAGCGTGAGAAAATGAGTAATTACATGTGCAAATTTAGGCAGTAAGAGAGTCAAGGGGCGGTACTGGCCGTGCTTTATCGGATCTGGAAGCCGCCCTTAAAGCCGATGACCTTTTCCTTAGGCAAGCGAAGTCCAACCTTGCCAAGTGCCGGTGGAGTTGTGCTGCGCGGAATTTTCGCCTTAATGATGCCATCGCCAAAGCGACAATTGAGAATACGAGTCGAACCTAAGTCATCGATGCCGATGAGTTCGGCTGAAATTACATTCTCACCACTGCCAGAATGCAACTCAACGTACTCAGGTCTAATTCCTAGTTGAATTTTCTTGTCGGTAACTTTGCTCAAGTTAGTGGAGGTCGCGATTTTGTATCCGCCCACTTCTGCAAGCCCATTTGAAAGATCAGCCTTGATGAAGTTCATAGCTGGCGAACCAATAAAGTTTCCAACGTAATTACTAACTGGATTTTCAAAGAGTTCTTCTGGGGTGCCACGCTGAACGAGATTTCCTAGTTCCATTACCAATAGTTCGTCAGCAAATGTCATTGCTTCGTATTGATCGTGTGTTACGTAAACAACTGTTATGTCTTTACCCTGAATAATCTGCTTGATTTTCTTGCGCAGTTCAAACTTAAGTTGTGGATCGATAACTGTTAAAGGTTCGTCCATCAATAGAGCTGTCACATCGTCACGGACTAATCCGCGACCAAGTGAGATCAACTGCTTCTCATCTGCGCCTAATTTTGTAGCAGAACGATCGAGTTTGTGAGAAATACCAATTTGCTCAGCAACTTCACCTACGCGAGCATTGATGGCATCTGCTTTCCATCCTCTACAGACCAATGGGAAAGCTAAATTCTCTTTTACCGTCATTGATTTATAGATTGTTGGGAATTGAAAAACGAGTGCGACGTTGCGCTTAACTGTTGGCACCTTTGTAACGTCTACATCATCGAATGTAATCTGCCCTTGATGTGGATTAACGATTCCAGAGATGATGTTAAGAATTGTTGTCTTGCCACAACCAGAAGGACCAACAAGTGCGTATGACTTGCCAGACTCCCATGTCATTGAGATTGGTTTTAGCGCCCAATTCTCTTGATTTGGATTCTTATCGTATGAATGACCAATGTCATTAAAGGTTATCTTTGCCACTTAATTCACCCTTAGTTTCCTGGGGCTGCGCATAGCGAGCCATCCATTTTGAATAAGAAGATTCTCTCTGGAGCAATAGATACCGTGACCTTCTGGCCAATCTGATAATCGTGAATACCTTCTAGCTGAAGAACGATTTCGCCGATAATTAACTTCACATACAGCAACGTTTCTGAGCCAGATACTTCTGAGAGAGAAACTTCGCCTTGCTCTGAGTTGCTTCCGCTTCCACCCAAAATTACTTCGCTGGCACGGATTCCAAATTTATACTTTCCAGCAGATTGGGTCTTGATGTGTGCAGGAACCGCAAAGTTAAGAGTTTTACCGATCTGTACTGAGCCATCCTTGATTTCGCCATCGAGAATAGACATCGGAGGATCATTAACAATTTGTGCGACATCGATATTTGATGGTTGCTCAAAAACATGTTTTGGCTTTCCATGTTGAATGATGCGGCCTTCGTGCATAACAAGGAGTTCATCGCCTAAAAATAGTGCTTCAGATGGCTCTGTTGTTGCATAAATTGTCACGCTGTCGCGAGTGCCCTTAAACAAAACTCTGAACTCTTCGCGAAGTTGTTC
Organism: uncultured Actinomycetes bacterium; assembly: GCA_903844585.1. Next base: position 2,195 of record CAIMUD010000226.1, read on the forward strand.
GCGCAATTTGTAATCGAGGTTCATCAAAGGCTCATCAAGCA
>CAIMUD010000227.1 GCA_903844585.1 uncultured Actinomycetes bacterium
ATCACCGTTAAACCCTTTGAGGTGATAGACATTACGCTGAACTCAGTAACAATATAATCAACTACTTTGCGCGCAGTTAATGGATAAGTACAATTTTTTACAATTTTTGCTTGGCCATTTTTATCCAAATGTTTCATCATCACTATTATTTGCTTAGCACCGACAGCTAAATCCATAGCTCCACCTACTCCAGCGATCTGCGCGTTCGGTGATTTCCAATTGGCTAAATCCCCCGACCCTGATACTTGGAATGCGCCCAATACAGCCGTATCTAGCCTTCCTCCTCTAGCTATCGCAAAAGAGAGGTCGTGAGCAACAACGGCTGCTCCAGTTATTAATCCGACAGGCTTTGTAGCAGCATCAATAATGTCTAGGTCTACTTCTTCCTTTGCTTCTAATCCTCTATATCCAAGAATTCCATTTTCGCAATGAAAATATATATTGCGTGTGCCCTCTGATAACTCAGCAATAATTCCAGGCATTCCAACGCCAAGATTTACATAACTATATGGGCGTAAATATTTTATAACTCTCTCAGCTTGCTCGTGCTTGCTCCAACCTTCTGGCAGCTTCATAAGTTGCTACCAGATACATAAATCGTGTCAACGAATATCCCTGGCAAGTGGATATCATCGGGTTTTAAATCCCCAACCGGCACTAATTCCCTGACTTCTACAATTGTTCTTCTGGCAGCCATCGCCATAAGAGGATTAAAGCTACGAGCTGCAAATCTGAAACGTAAATTGCCCATCTCGTCGGCTAAATCAGCCTTGATAATTGCAAAATCGGCATAGAGCGGTTGCTCAAAGATAAATTCTTTTCCATTGATAATTCGACTCTCCTTGTTCTGAGCAAGCTCAGTTCCTGCACCCGTAGGTGTAAAGAAACCACCTAAACCAGCCCCAGCAGATCGCAATCGTTCAGCTAACGTTCCCTGTGGTGTTAGCTCCACTTCCACCTCGCCTTTTTTCACTCGATCCAAGTAGTCAACTGCTTCAGAGTGGACTGGAAACGTGGTGATCACTTTTGAAACCAATCCCGCCCTAAATAGCTCACCGACATCGCCAGTAATTCCCATCCCACAGTTATTTGAAACTAAAGTGAGATGTCCGATTGATAGTTTGCTTGCCGCAAGAATTAATTCATGTGGAACTCCAATGCCTCCCCACCCTCCAACCAGAAGGAGGGCGCCGTCAGTAATTCCGGCGACCGCCTCCTGGGGAGTGCGAACGAGTTTCCTATGGTTGGGAGCTTGCATCTCTAAAATTTCCACTCCCATTCCTTTTATTTACGACTACTTAATTACTTTGCCTACAGAGCGAAGCACTGGCAAATAACCATTTCTGGCTGCAACAGCAATTCCCTTTGCTTGAGGACCAGTTTTGAATCTGATTAGCTCAAAGGTTTTCTCCATGTTCGTCTTGACGGTTGGATCGTCCAATGCAGCCTTGATGGCTTTTTGGATTTCTAGGCGCATTAATGCCGGCATTCCTGGAGGCCCAACAACTGATGAAGGGTTAGTAATTGAATAGCCGAAGAGATCCTTAGATTTTGGGATTCCCATGGCTTCTAGTAGTGGCCACGTTGGTGACTCAATGAGGACGGGAATTATGTCGCCATTGGCTATGTGCGAAACCGTTGTCGACGCTGAGTTTTGACCCATATCTGCATCGCCAGACATTAATCGCAGAACTGATTCAGCCCCACCTGTTGTAGCGAGTGCACGGTACTTAATTCCACCAGTCTTCTTGCTTAATAGTGCAGTACCTAAATCAGGAAGGCCGTAGCCACCTGAAGTAACATCGATTAAGAACCGTGTTTTACCTGCGGCGATTACATCTTGAATGGTTTTAAAACCTGACTTCTTGGATACAAATCGTGCTGCAACAGATTCGTGTGTTGAAGCAATATAGGTCATGTTAAATGGCTCAAAACCTATAGCGGTAGTGGGAGGAATAATTGTTTGGATCGAACCTGACAACATAGCAAGCGTTAGGCCGTCTGGCTTCGCATTGTAAACACGCTGCGCTCCAACCGCACCATTACCACCTGCAACATTTTCAACGACAACAGGTACACCGAAATAAGTTTCCATGCTTTTTGCAAGAAGACGACCGATAATATCTGTACTTCCACCTGCTCCATAGGGAATCACCAAAGTCATAGGACCTGATGGCTTCCACGCTGCATTAGCTGGGGCAATCGAATAAACAACTGAGCTAAATATCCAAGTAATTGCAATACCTAGAGTTAGTAGTTTCTTACCTTTCATAGCTTTTCTCCATCTCTTTTCCATAGGTTTTCTTGCTCGTTTCGGATCATTACTCCTGTTCTGAAATAATTTTCAGAACAGAACCTTTATCTATTTTTCGCAACTTTCTATAAATTGTTAGAACAACCGGTGCTAAACCAATTAAACAAGCCAATAAAATAAATGAAGTAGATGCCGGGCTTCTAAATAAAATGCC
>CAIMUD010000228.1 GCA_903844585.1 uncultured Actinomycetes bacterium
AGGTATCGAAGTACCTCTTCGTCAATCGGGAAGATTGCACATGTAGAACCGTACTCAGGACTCATATTTCCGATTGTTGTTCGGTTCGCCATCGGAACAGAAACAACTCCCGGTCCATAGAATTCAACAAACTTGCCAACAACTCCGTGCTTGCGGAGAATTTCTGTAATTGTAAGAGCCATATCAGTTGCTGTTGTTCCAACAGGGAGCGCTCCACTTAACTTAAATCCAACGACGCGAGGAATGAGCATCGACACCGGTTGTCCAAGAAGCGCAGCTTCTGCCTCAATGCCGCCAACGCCCCAGCCGAGTACTCCGAGTCCGTTGACCATCGTTGTATGTGAATCAGTGCCAACAACTGTATCTGGATAGGCGCGAAGGACTCCATCAACCTTTCGAACCATCACTACGCGCGCTAAGTATTCAATATTTACTTGATGCACAATTCCGGTCCCAGGTGGAACAACCTTGAATTCATCAAATGCGCCTTGACCCCAGCGCAGGAAGCGATAACGCTCACGATTACGTTCGTATTCGATATCTGTATTTTGTTCGAAAGAAGTATTTGTTCCGAAGAAATCAGCGATAACTGAATGGTCAATAACAAGTTCGGCCGGCGCTAGTGGATTTACCTTTGAGGCATCTCCCCCGAGCTCCACAATTGCCTCACGCATAGTTGCAAGGTCCACAACGCATGGAACTCCTGTGAAATCCTGCATAACAACGCGAGCTGGGGTGAATTGAATTTCAGTATCTGGTTCAAGGGATGGATCCCAATTAGCTAGGGCCTTTATATGCGAAGCGGTGATGTTGGCTCCATCTTCGGTGCGAAGTAAATTCTCCAACAATATTTTAAGAGAAAATGGAAGATTCGATGCGCCCTCTATCTTTGAAATATCAAAGATTTCAAAATTATCGGAACCAACTTTGAGGTTCTTCTTCGCACCAAGTGAGTTCATGCTCATCGCATCGCTTCTTTCTTTCCATACATCAAATGCACTTTTATCTTGACGTCAAGATACCTTATTTGGTTCAAACAAGGCAACAGATTCAATGTGGTGAGTCATGGGAAATAGGTCATATGAACGAAGCGTGCTCATCGCAAAACCCATTTCGATGAGGTAGGAAGCATCGCGCGCCAGAGCGGCTGGATCGCATGCAATGTAAAGAATGGCTCGTGGGTTGAGTGCAACCATGTGTCCAACGACTTCTCTTCCTGCGCCTTCACGTGGTGGATCAAGAATGATGACATCTGCGCTACTAAATCTCGGCAAGATTCTGGCGACATCGCCAGTATGAATTTTTACATTTTGGCAGTTCGCAAAATTACGTGCAGCATCGGCGGTTGCACTTTTGCTGCCCTCAACTAAATCGATATGCGTCTGCGGTCCGAGCTTTTCAATAAGTGCCGATGTGAAGAGACCAACGCCCCCGTAGAGATCTAAAAAGTGTTCGCCTATTTTGGGCTGGACATGCTCAAATATCGCCTTTATAAGAACGAGTGGAGCAGCAGCGTTGCTTTGCCAGAAAGATCTCTGACTAACTTCAAGAGTCTTCTCTCCCACTTTGTAGTGGGAAACGTCTGGACCTTCAATTATTTCAGCAGGCCCATCTTCCCTAGCGCCGCCCAAAGCGATGGTGCGCTCACCCGTATTTGAAATCGCAACTTCAATTCGTGCATCGCCTTTCCATCTCTTTTTTGAAAGTTCGGAATAGTTGGCTTCGCGAACCAATACTCTGCAATCGTCTACAGGAATTACCTTGTGGCTACGGGAAGCATAAAAACCAAGCGCACCATTTCTCGTTGTCACCGCGTTAAATCGAGTCCGCCAGCCAAGTGCGGCGGAAACTTCTTCTACCTCTACGTCAATCTCTAATTTAGCAATGCGAGCAAACTGTTCTTTGATGACTTCGCCTTTAAGCGATCTTTGTCTACTCATTGAAATATGTTGAAAGTCACATCCACCGCATCCATCTCTCTTTGCATATATACACGGCGCGCTTACGCGATCTGGTGACGGTGTAATTACTTCGATGACATCGCCACGATTAAATGATGACCCAACGCTACTAATTTCAATCATTACTTCTTCGCCTGGAATACCGTGGCGTATAAAAATAACCGCCCCTTCATGTCGGGCGATGAAGTGGCCTCCATGGGCAATTTTTTCAATCTTTACGCGCAAAGTTTGGCCTACTTGCAGACTCGCTCTCGCATCTGTTGCCATGTAGATAAGCCTAAGGGTGTAAGTTCTTCCTTGTGCACGTAGTAATTATGGGATGCGGTCGAGTAGGTTCAAGTTTGGCCTCTGAACTCGAAGCATCGGGACATTCAGTAGCTGTAATTGACCAATCTCGAGAATCTTTTCGTCGCTTAGGCCCGGATTTTAAGGGGCGCACAGTTGCCGGAATCGGTTTTGATCGTGACACACTCATTGAGGCTGGAATCGAAACAGCCACTGCATTTGCTGCAGTGAGTAATGGGGATAATTCAAATATTCTCGCGGCTAGAGTCGCGCGTGAAACTTTCGGAGTTTCAAATGTTGTTGCTCGCATTTACGATCCAGGTCGAGCAGAAATTTATCAGCGCCTTGGAATTCCAACCGTTGCAACTGTTATTTGGGCAACTGATCAGATATTGCGTCGACTTGTTCCAGAAGGCTCCAGATCCGAATGGCGTGATGCCACGGGAACGGTTCAACTTTGCGAAGTACTTCCTCATCTGGGTTGGTATGGATATCCCATCGTTGAAATTGAAAAGCACACTGGTACGCGCGTTGCATTCATAACTCGACTCGGCGAAGCAATTCTGCCTGACTCTCATATTGTTCTGCAGGAAGGCGATCTTCTCCATGTCATCGTTCGTGACGAGGAGATTTCAAAAGTTGAATTAATTCTCGGAAAGTCACCGGAGGCTAGCGCATGAGAATTGCAATTGCCGGAGCGGGAAATGTTGGACGCGCTATTGCTCGCGAACTCTTAGATAACGGTCACCAAGTACTTCTTATTGACCGCGATCCCAAGGCTCTCAAAATGGAGAGCGTTCCAGATGCAGAATGGCTAATGGCCGATGCCTGCGAAATTACATCTTTAGATAAAGCCGCACTTAATAATTGCCAGGTTCTCGTTGCTGCAACGGGTGATGACAAAGTAAATCTTGTTACCTCTCTCCTTGCTAAGACTGAATATGGTGTTCCACGCGTAGTTGCTCGCATCAATCATCCAAAGAATGAATGGATGTTTGATTCTTCCTGGGGAATCGATGTTGCTGTATCTACTCCGCGAATAATTTCGGCACTCGTTGAAGAAGCGGTCAGCGTTGGAGATGTTGTAAGACTCTTTAGCTTTAGAAAGGGTCAAGCAAATCTAGTAGAACTCACCCTTCCTGACTCTTCTACTTGTATCGGCAAGACTGTTGGGGAGATTGAACTCCCACAAGATGCATCCCTGGCTGCGATCGTGCGTGATGAAAGAGTGATTGCTCCAAGTGCAACGGATGTATTTAGCGCAGGCGATGAACTACTTTTTGTTGCATCAGCGGCGGCGGAGGATCAAATTAAAGCTTGCTTTATTGAGCCTTAACCGTTGGCACATCTTTTAAAATCAACCAAGATCCATACCCAGTTGCAATAAAAAGCGGATATCCCATCGCAAGATTTACTGTTCCAAGCAGATTTACATTACCTGATCTATAGATTGGATACTGCACTGCGATGCGAGTAAAGAAGAGACCTACCCATAACCAACTCGCACGTAGATAAGCTTTTTTTCTCTCTGGGTGGCTACGCCATAAAAGATTTTCACCAAGTATTGGACCGAGTAAAAGTCCCAGTAGAGGCCACCCCGCTAGGTTGGCAATCAAATATGCACTTCCATAGGCAAGATTTGTAAGTAACTTTGGAATATAGAGATCACTTGCATTGCCTGTGCGATTGGCAAACCAAGCACAAATAAGCGAGCCAACAAAACCTGAAATTGCATGTTGGAGAGTGTCGCGCATCGCAAGTCGAATAATTGTAAGTACCGCAGAAACGATAAGTGAGGCCACGAGAGCGGTTTTAAGTTCGTGCACAACGTTAAATACAATAAGAAAAACAATAGATGGAACGCCTGAATCAATCAGACCTTTCGTGCCCCCGAAAGCTGCAAGTACCTTGTCGCGATCATCGTGGCTGCTCATGTTCGTCCCGTCGATCCAAAACCTGTTTCCCCGCGACCTGAGCCAGGTAAAGATTGAACTTCAATAAATTCTGCACGCTCAACCTGCTGAATTACTAACTGAGCAATTCGATCACCCCGTTTGAAAGTTACGCTTTCGGTTGGATCGTGATTTATTAAAATAACTTGAAGTTCTCCGCGATATCCCGCATCGACCGTTCCGGGCGCATTGACCATTGTCACTCCATGTTTGATTGCAAGACCCGATCTTGGATGCACCAAGCAGACAAATCCATCAGGAAGGGCAATCGATATCCCAGTTGGCACAAGTGCACGCTCGCCAGGTGCAAGAGTTACATCAATCCTTGAAACAATATCGGCTCCTGCATCCCCGCCCTTTGCATAGCGAGGAAGCGGAAGATCTGGATCAAGGCGTGTAACGAGAACTTTTACCGACATCTACGGATTAATTTCGAATTCTGGATCGACGAAGGCAAGTACATCTGGGTTTGCCTTGATGTACTCGTGATATTCCTTTGGCATATTTTCAATAAAATGCTTCATCGGAACAATGACAAAAAGCGCAGATGCACGTACCGCGATTTCACCATCTTGACCGCCGAGTCTGCCAACTGCTTCGGTGTAGACCTTACGGTTAATCTGCCCTGAAATACTTGCTGAAATATAAAGGGTCTGACCAATCGGAACTGGTTTCAAAAAATCAGTCTCAAGGCGTGCCGTCACTGCTGGCGCACGGAGTAACCACATCAACTTTCCAAGTGCTTCATCGAATGCAAGCGAAAGTAATCCGCCATGTGCAAGGCCTGGCGCTCCTTGATGATTTTCTGTAACTGTAAATTCAGCAGTGATATCTACACCTTGACCAACGTGAGCAACAAGGTGAAGCCCTGTTGGATGTAAATCTCCGCAACCGAAGCAGTGCGCAAAGTGTGAGGGAATTTTTGTTCCTGTTGCAGGCGAGAGCGGATGCCTTGTTGGAATTTCGGCTCCTTCAGGTGGAACGGTGCTAGCAACCCTACTCATAGCGGCAACAATACTTGATGGAGTTCAGATACCGTAGTTCCGTGGCAGATTCGAGATTAGTTGAATATAAAGAGAGCCTCAGGCCGCCTATTCGCACCATGGCATTTATCTATTTTCTACTTGGTTCGCTCGTGATCGCGATCTGGGCAGCGTTGCCACCACCTGCAACACAGATTTCATTTGCTCTCTCAGTAGCGTTACTGGCGATTGCTTTCCATACTCTTTCCTCCCGCATCATCGTTAGTGAGGGCCAGCTATTCGTTGGTAGCGCCCATATTGAAATTAAGTACATCTCGAGTGTGGTTGTCTTAGATAAGAATGAAATGTCACTTGAGCGAACTAGTCGAATTGATCCTGCTGCTCACCTTGCGCTTAAATTTTGGGAGGGCAAGGGTGTAAAAATAGTTTTGAATGATTCACGCGATTTAACCCCGTATTGGCTTGTTACAACGAAAAAAGGGAGTGAGTTAGCCGCTGTACTTAGACAGGGTAATTAACTACATTCCTTACAGACTGCTTTAGCGCCTTCGCCTTTTGCAAGCTGAGTGATGTGGTGAACCAAGAAACAACGTGAGCATGTAAATTCGTCTTCTTGCTTTGGAACAACGCGCACAGCGAGCTCTTCACCAGAAAGATCAGCACCAGGAAGTTCAAGATTTTCAGCCGCATCTGCTTCGTCAACATCAATCTGACCAGATTGAGCATCGACGCGCTTGGCTTTGAGCTCTTCTAACGACTCTTCATGGAGTTCTTCATCGGTCTTTCTGGGTGTGTCGTAATCCGTTGCCATTGCTCTCACCTCGCTTTACTTATTTAGTAGTTAAAATCTTCTCTAGTGGTTCTAATCTCGGACTTCTTATGCCAACGGGCGGATACTCGCGCATTTATCACTTAATAGCCTGTACAACGCGCGGCGTGTCGAATTTATTCCCCAGAGGGCAACTAGGACTGGGCACCAATCTCTTGGATTGCCTTGGCCAGCCCCCCATCGACGCGCGCTTTGATTTTGGTCCCGTTCTCTAGGTACTCCTCGAGAAGAATTTCTCCATGTTCATGAATTTGGCTCACCAAATCACCTCGCTCGTAGGGAATGACGACATCGATTTCGATCTTTGGGCGGGGTAATGAATTTTCGATGGCGTGCACTAGCCCGTCGATTCCAAATCCTGTTCGGACTGAGAACGCGTAGCTATTTGGTTCGGTGCGAAGAATTTGCATAACAACGTCAGGGTTTGCGGCATCGACTTTATTGATGGCAATAATTTCAGGAATATGATCTCCGCCAATTTCGGTAATCACTTGGCGTACTGCACGGATTTGCTCGAATGGATCCGAATGAGAGCCATCCACAACATGGACTATGAGATCTGCGCCAGAGACTTCTTCAAGAGTCGATTTAAATGCGTCAACTAACTGGTGAGGCAGATGTCGAACAAATCCAACGGTATCCGTAAGAGTATAAATTCGACCATCGGAAGTCTGTGATTTACGAACGGTTGGATCAAGTGTTGCAAAGAGAGCGTTCTCGACGAGTACACCGGCATCTGTTAAACGGTTAAGAAGTGAAGACTTTCCTGCATTTGTATATCCTGCAATTGCAACTGAGGGGATATTGTGGCGCTTTCGCTCTTGGCGCTTGGTGTCGCGCGAAACTTTCATTTCGGCAATTTCCCGGCGGAGTTTGGCCATCTTGTCGCGAATTCTTCTGCGGTCAGTCTCTATCTTTGTTTCACCGGGACCACGGCCACCGATACCAGCGCCGCCCGCGGCGCGACCACCAACCTGACGAGAAAGTGAATCACCCCAACCTCGAAGCCTCGGAAGTAGATATGCAATCTGAGCCAATTCAACTTGCGCCTTACCTTCTTTACTCTTTGCATGTTGTGCAAAAATATCCAAGATGAGAGCGGTACGGTCGACAACTTTCACTTTCAACTTCTCTTCAAGTTGGCGTAGTTGCGATGGTGAAAGCTCTCCATCGCATACGACTGTATCTGCACCACTTGAACTTACTATTTGTCGAAGCTCCTCGACTTTTCCAGAGCCGATGTATGTTGCAGGATCTGGCTTATCTCTTCTTTGGATCAGAGCTTCTAATACTTCAGAACCCGCGGTTTCAGCTAGAGCTTTTAATTCGGCGAGTGAATTCTCTGCCATCTCTGCAGTGCCTTCAGTCCATACCCCAACAAGTACAACGCGCTCTAGTTGAAGTTGGCGATATTCAGCTTCAGAAATATCTTGAAGTTCTGTCGAAAATCCTTTAACGCGCCTTAGGGCTTGTCTCTCTGCTAAATCTTGGCTACCCGTTGTTTCAAGCGCCGCAGCTTCATCGCCATCAAAATCGGCTGCAACTCTCGCGCTCTCGCGCAACAAAGCTTCGAATTCATCGTGCGTGCGTGGATCATTCTCAGTCATGAGTTACTTACTGCTTAGAAATCTTGAAATATCGTGATCTCCGATGAGGACTGCCGGGCCTGTGAGAGTTGCATTTGAATGGCCATCAATATCTACAACGAGACGACCTCCCGGAGTGTAAATAACCCACTGCACCGGGAGTTTTTCTTTTGTAAATTTTGTTGCAGCCAGCGCTACTGCACACGTTCCGGTACCGCATGAGCGGGTTTCACCACTTCCGCGTTCGTGAACACGCATTTTTATTTCATGGTTCTCCATTATTTCTACAAACTCAACATTGACGCCTTCTGGATATGAGTCTTTAGGGCGAACTACAGGGGCAATTTCAAGGGAACCCACATCTTCAATTTTTTCAACAAATACGACGGCATGCGGATTACCCACGCTGATGTGAAAACCGTTCCAGATTTTGCCTTCCACAGAGGCCGTTACATCTTCGTTCTCATCACTTACTTGACCCATATTGACTGAAATATCACCAGTCATTGGCACTCGCAGATGCTTTAGGCCATCTCGAGTGTTAATTGCAAAAATGCCTTCTGCTTGGTGTCCGCGTTCAACTAAATATCGCGCCATCACCCTAATTCCATTTCCGCACATTTCAGCCAGAGATCCATCAGCGTTGCGGTAATCCATAAACCATTTATCTTCAGGTTTAGTTATTCGAATTAATCCATCGGCTCCAATTCCGCTCTCCCTATTACAGATTTCAGCCGTTTGCGCAGTTGTAATTGAAAACTCTTCGCCCGGATCAAAGACG
>CAIMUD010000229.1 GCA_903844585.1 uncultured Actinomycetes bacterium
AAAAAGGGGCACTTTCACGAGTGCCCCTTTTTTATTTCCCTTAAACTAAATTCAGTAAAAGAAAAATAAATAGCGATGGAGTTTGAAAATGGAAGATAGAAATAAACGTCCTTCGACAGGCCGTCCTTCTTCGCGTCCAAATTCTTCTTCTTCTTCTTCTTCCGGTCCACACGCAGGTAGATCTTCAAAACCAAGTGGAGCTAATCGTGATCGCCGCCGTGAAGATTTACCGGCGCGAGGTGGTTCAGCAAATAGAGCTGGTGCGCCTAGGCAAGTTCGTACAGGATCAGATCCACGCGGTGCTCGCCCGGCACCCATTGAACGTGATCAATCTAGGCTTCGTCCAAGAATTTTTGAACCCGATATCCCAGAAGAGATTACCGGCGAAGAGTTAGATAAGAGTGTGCGCGCAGAGTTATTGAGCCTCTCTGCTGAAAATGCAAAAGTTGTTGCTAGGCATTTAGCTTGCATCAACCTATATATGGATTCTGATCCCGAGCTAGCGCATAAGCACGGAGTTGCTGCGGCTCATCACGCGGGACGATTGGCCGTAGTACGCGAAAGTGCTGGTTATGCTGCTTATCGCGCAGGACATTACGAAATTGCTTTAAAGGAACTTCGCGCAGCCAACCGTATTTCCGGAGATGTTTCAGCATGGCCGGTAATGGCAGATTGTGAACGCGGGCTAGGTAGACCTCTGAAAGCCCTTGATTTAGCTGGGTCGCCTGAAGTTAAGCAGTTAGCGAAAGCGCAAGAGATCGAGATGCGAATCGTTGCATCGGGTGCAAGGCGAGATCTGGGCGAGATTGATGCAGCGGTAATAACTCTGACATGCAAAGAGTTGAAGGAAGAGAGCGAAGAGTGGGCGGTGCGCCTTAGATACGCTTATGCAGATGCGCTTTCTGCGGCAGGGCGCGCTAGTGAATCGCGTGAATGGTTTAAGAAATGCGCCGAAATCGATTTAGACGAATTTACCGATGCAAATGAACGCGCTCTTTCACAGTAGTTATACACAACGTTTTTTTCTCCACAAATTCTGTCAGCGGTTCTTGTAACTATCTCAACCACAACTCTGATCGAGTTTGAAAGAGGTTATGAGGTAGCAATGAGTCCAGTGAATAAGGCTAGTAAGTCGAATAAGGCTAGTAAGTCGAATAAGGTGCCGGTCGAAATAGTTGACGAGGTTGATTACTCTCTCAATAATCTGATGTTGCGTGGTCGTGTTTCGGCAGTGGCCAGCGCAAAGGAGTTGCCTAGCGGAGATAAGGTTGTCGAATTTAGAATAATCGTCGCAAGATCCAAGCGAGCGGGAGTAGACACTCTAGATGTTGGAGCCTGGAGTGCGAAGTCGCGAAAATTTGCACTTTCTCTCAAAGCTGATGAGTGGATTGAGATTCAAGGCTCCATACATCGCCGCTTCTGGCAGAGTCCAGGCGGTCTTGCAAGCCGATGGCAGGTTGAAGCCGCCGAGATAGTGCGTATATAGATACTCTTTAGCCATGACCAACCAAAACGCCAACGACCTCTTGTCGACGCTTAAGACCTACATAAATAAGGTATCAGAAGGCGAAAAATCTCCTCAGGAAATTGCAGCCTCATTAAATACCTGGGCGAGAGAGAGCGCTGATTCACTACGAGCGAAAATAAGCGAAGAAGTTGAAACACAAGTCCACAAACTTGGATTTATTAAGCGCGAGGAATTTGATGCACTTGCTCGCCGAGTCGCAAAACTTGATGGTCAAAAAGTTTCCGTGTCACAGAGCGCTAGGCAAAAGAAGAGCGCCACGGCTAAAAAAGTTGTGAAGAAAACTGGTGCTAAGAAGAGCGCCACGGCTAAAAAAGTTGTGAAGAAAACTGCTAAGAAGAAGGGGTAAGTAATGTTGGAAAACGCCTCAGAGGTTTCCGCAGCTCATGATGAGCAATCTCTAGTAGAACAAGTAAAGAGCGAGCTTCGAGAAATTGACAGTTCAGATTTATCAGAACATTCGCACCGATTTGAAGCCTTGCACGAAAAACTAGCTGGCGCACTCAACGCAATCGATGGTTTGTAGAAGAATCTCCAAGAGTTAGAGACGCTAATGAAGACTAGGTTAGATGCCGAACTTGTGCGCCGCGAGCTCGCGCGCTCGAGGGAACATGCTGCTGACTTGATTGAATCGCGTTCTGTATTGGTTACAGGTATACCAGCAACAAAACCTGCCACCCAAGTTGATGCAGAGACATCGATAACAATCCAGGGTGATCGCGACGACTTTGTCTCTCGAGGTGGCCACAAATTAGCTGGCGCGCTAGAGGTTTTTAAAGGTGTTGAAGTTAAGGGCAAGAGGTGTCTTGATGCAGGGGCCTCAACTGGGGGATTTACCGATGTTTTATTGCGTCACGGTGCGCTACTTGTTGTCGCAGTCGATGTTGGATATGGACAACTTGCCTGGGAGTTACGACAAGATCCGCGTGTGAAAATCTTGGACCGAACAAATATTCGCCATCTGACCGGGGATATGGTCGGCGAAGAAATTGATCTTGTTGTTGCTGATCTTTCATTTATATCCCTCTCGTTGGTTTTGCCGGCACTTGCTGCAGTCTCAAAGCCAGGCGCTGACTTTGTTCTGATGGTCAAGCCTCAATTTGAAGTTGGTCGCGAGAAACTTGGCGCTGGCGGAGTAGTTCGCGATCCAGTGCTGCGCAAAGCGGCGGTGCAAGATGTCGCAGAATCAGCATATGACGTAGGCCTTGGGACAATGGGAATTGCGGCCAGTCCACTACCTGGTCCTGCTGGAAATGTTGAATATTTTCTCTGGCTGCGACGCGGTGCGCAACCGATAAATCAAGTCGATTTAGATAAAGCGATTGCAGATGGTCCTGCCTAATGACCCTAACGACTAGGTACGCGCATTTTGTTGTTAATCCATCAAAACCGGAGGCGATTGCTGCTGCGACGGAGATTGGAGAGTTGCTGCGCGCATCTGATTTTTTGATTACAACATCCTCTGAAATAAGTATTAGCGGGATAAGACAAGTTGAAATCACCGAATCCTTCGAAGCCGAGATAGTTATTGTCTTCGGCGGAGATGGCACAATTTTGCGAGGAGCTGAGGTTTCTCGAACACGAAATATCCCCTTACTCGGAGTTAACGTAGGGCACGTTGGTTTTATGGCTGAAGTGAAAAGACCAACCAATGCAGCTATCTCTAAAAGCATTATCGCCAAAAGTTACGCCGTCGAAGAGCGGATGGTTTTGGGTTACCAGGTTTGGCGAAGTGGCAAAGAAATTGCTAACGGCTGGGCTCTCAATGAAGTGACCGTCGAACGCGATGGCACCACAATGGTCGAGCTCTTTGTACAAATTGATGACAGACCACTTTCTAGATGGGGTTGTGACGGTGTCATCTGTGCCACGCCAACTGGATCAACTGCCTACGCCTTTAGCGCCGGTGGCCCGGTTCTTTGGCCAGAGATTGACGCTCTTGTCCTTTTGCCTATCTCTGCCCACGCACTCTTTTCTAGACCAATGGTAATTTCGCCAAAATCCAAAATTGTTATTGAAGTTGAATCTGATGACGCTCTTCTCTCAGCTGATGCTCTGCGTCGTTTTTCTCTCGTAAAAGGCGATCAGGTATTGGCAACTCGTAGCCAAACTATTGTTAAGTTGGCACACGTTGAACCCACTCTTTTCACGGATAGGCTCGTAGCGAAATTCAAATTACCCGTTGAGGGCTGGCGCGGTGAGTGATCGTTCATACCTAGAAGAGATTTCGATAAGAAATCTTGGAATTATTGAGTCATCAACTCTTGAACTTGGCCGTGGCTTAAATGTATTAACCGGTGAAACTGGTGCAGGCAAGACAATGATTCTGACCGCGCTCAACCTTGTACTAGGGGGAAAGAGCGATGTCGCTCTCGTTCGCACTGGTTCTGATCGTCTCATCGCTAGCGCCACCTTTGATGTAGGCAAGCCTCTCTGGCAAGCACTCGCAGAAGAGGGCGGCGTTGTTGAGGATGGGTCACTGATCCTCACCCGTTCGGTTAGCGCCGATGGAAAGAGTAAGGCTGCTGCCGGTGGAGTAACTGTTTCAGCATCGGTGCTTAACAATATTGGTTTAAGTCTTATCGAGGTGCATGGCCAATCGGCAAATGCGCAGATAGTGAAGCCGGCAAAACAGAGAGAATTGCTAGATCGTTTCGGTGGCGCCGAATTGAGTAGAGCGCTAGTTGGGTATCAGGATAGATACGAAAATTATTTAGATCTAAAAAAGCGTCTACGGGCAATGAAGGATGCATCAACAAAACGCGATGGTGAGATTGCAGAGTTAGAGGAGTTTCACGCGGCTTGGACCAAACTTAAAGCTGTTCGAGGTGAGGGTGCTGCCACAGAGGATGAAATCAATAGGCTGTCTAGTGTGGAAGATCTGCGTCTGGCATCTGATGGCTCACTTGCTTCTCTTGAAGATGAAGGTTCTGGCGCCTTAACCTCACTTGGATCGGCGAGAAAGTTTTTGGAAATAGCTAAAGGTAAAGATTCCAAATTAGATCAAATCCTGGCTTCGGTAAGTGAGGCGTTCTTTCTCGCCGATGAGGCAGCGCGCGATCTTGCTTCTTATACATCTGCACTAGAAGCCGACCCGAATAGGTTGGACATATTGCAAACACGCAAGGCGCAAATCAGCGCTTTCGTTGGGCGATGGGGGAGTTCAGGTGATCTCGATAGTGAGCTAATCAATCTCTCCGAAAGGGCAAAAACTGCCAAATTAGCGATACTGGATTTGCGCGGCGGAGATGAACGAATCGTTGAGTTAGAGAGTGAATTGTCCGGCGTTAAAAAGGAACTTATATCTTCAGCTAAAACTCTCTCGAAAATACGTACCGAATTCGCCCTGAAATTATCTACAGAAGTTACAACTGAAATTACTCAACTAGCTATGCCGCACACCGCCTTTCATGTGCAAGTGCATCCAATCGATTTCGCATCTGAGCTAAAAGAATCAGATTTCACGCCACTTGGTTGCGACGAAGTGGCAATGCTCATTGAGGGCCATCCAGGTGCAACAAAAATTGGACTAGGGAAAGGCGCTAGTGGTGGAGAAATGTCTCGCATCATGCTTGCCCTCGAGGTTGTGATTGCTAAGACCCACCCAGTGGGGACCTACATTTTTGATGAAGTAGATTCCGGAGTAGGCGGTAAGGCCGCAATTGAAGTGGGAAAGCGATTACATAAACTAGCCGAGCACTCACAAGTCATTGTTGTTACTCATCTACCGCAAGTGGCTGCATGGGGCGATACCCATTTCGTTGTTAAGAAAACGAGCGATGGATCGGTTACACAATCTGGAGTCAAGAAGCTTTCGGAGCCTGAACGAGTTGACGAGATAGCACGAATGCTCGCTGGTCTTGAGCAATCGTCGAGCGCGAAAGAACACGCGAGCGAACTTTTAGCGCTGCGGGCGTAGGAAGTAAAAGTTCCTGATAGGTTTGACTCCCATGGGCCAAGCACAT
>CAIMUD010000230.1 GCA_903844585.1 uncultured Actinomycetes bacterium
GTCATCGGTAATTTTTCCTTCTTTCAAAGGAACATTAAGGTCACAGCGTAAGAAGACTCGCTTACCAACTACATCAAGTGTCTGCAAGGACATAACTTTAGAGTGACTTTCCGACGTGACCAATGAGGTCTACGAGTCGGTTTGAGTAACCCCATTCATTGTCATACCAACCAACGACCTTTACCTGATTTCCGATCACCTTAGTAAGACCTGAATCAAAGATGCAAGATGATGGATCGGTCACGATATCTGATGAAACAATTGAATCCTCTGTATATGTCAGGAATCCCTTAAGAGCGCCATTTGCTGCAGATTTCATCGCCGCATTAATTTCAGCAGCTGTTGCTTCTTTAGCTAGTTCAACTGTGAGGTCTGTTGCAGATCCTGTTGGAACTGGAACGCGCATTGCATAACCGTCAAGCTTTCCTTTGAGTTCTGGAAGAACAAGTGAAATTGCCTTTGCAGCTCCTGTTGAAGTTGGGATCATATTTGTTGCAGCTGCACGAGCGCGACGGAGATCCTTATGTGGGAAGTCCAAAATAACTTGGTCATTTGTATATGCGTGAATTGTTGTCATAAGACCCTTAACAATTCCCCAGTTATCGTTTAGGACCTTCGCCATTGGTGCGAGGCAGTTTGTTGTGCATGATGCGTTAGAGATTACGTGATGATTTGCTGGGTCGTACTTCTCATGGTTAACGCCCATAACAATCGTAATGTCTTCATCTGTTGCAGGTGCAGAAATAATTACTTTCTTCGCGCCAGCGGTTATGTGCTTCTTTGCATCCGATGCCTTTGTGAAGTGACCAGTTGATTCGATAACAATGTCCGCCTTGACAGATGCCCATGGAAGATTTGCTGGATCGCGGTCTGCGAAAACTTTGATGGTCTTGCCGCCAACAGTGATCGTGTCATCTGTGTGGCTAACTTCTAGACCAAGTCGGCCCAAAATTGAGTCGTACTTAAGAAGGTGCGCAAGAGTTGCGTTATTTGTAAGGTCATTAATACCTACGATATTGATATTTGGATTTGTAAGAGATGCGCGGAAAAAGTTGCGCCCAATACGTCCGAAACCATTAATTCCAACATTAATCACGTAAAACCTCGCTTAAAAGTGTTAGGACCCACCCACTGCTTCCAGATTGGGTATAGGGCAAAGAAACTGCCACAACGTTGGGGTCAGAAGGAATCCTATCAGCCAAGAAAGTGAACAAAATGTTCACTCTAAGCGCACACCTTGGGTGTAACGCTCTAGTTGAGAAGATCTGGCGAAAGTCCTGCTTCTGTGTCCGGAATTCCGAGTTCAGATGCGCGTTTATCTGCCATTGCAAGAAGTCTACGAATGCGTCCAGCTATTGCATCTTTGGTCATCGCTGGCGATGCGAGCGAACCGAGTTCTTCAAGGCTTGCCTGACCATGGCTAATCCGAAGTTCGCCTGCCTCTTTCAAATGGCCAGGAATTGTTGGTCCTAAAATCTCCATAGCGCGTTGAACACGTGCCGCGGCTGCAACTGCAGCGCGGGCCGAACGTCGAAGATTTGCGTCGTCGAAATTTGCCAGTCGATTAGCAGTTGCTCGAACTTCACGGCGCATACGACGCTCTTCCCAAGCAAGAACACTTTCATGTGCACCAAGGCGAGTGAGCAAAACTCCAATGGCATCGCCATCACGGATTACGACGCGATCAACACCACGTACTTCGCGCGCTTTGGCAACAATTCCGAGTCGACGTGCTGCACCTACCAGTGCCAAAGCTGCTTCAGGTCCAGGACATGTGATTTCAAGTGAAGAAGAGCGCCCTGGTTCTGTAAGTGATCCGTGTGCAACAAATGCGCCTCTCCATGCTGCTTCAGCGTCACAAATATTTGCAGCTACAACTTGTGGTGGAAGACCACGGACTGGTCTTCCGTTCCCATCGATAAGTCCGGTCTGTCGAGCCAGCGCATCACCGGCTTCGATAACACGTACAACGTATCTAGAACCTTTGCGCAAACCACTTGAAGATAAGACTGCGAGATCGCTTTCATGCCCATAAATATCAGAGATATCTTTCTTGAGGCGTCTGGCGCTCTGAGATGTATCTAGTTCTACTTCGATGACAACTTTTCCTGCTGCGATATGAAGTCCGCCCGCAAAACGAAGTAGGGATGAGACTTCGGCTTTACGACAACATGGTTTTGTAACGGAGAGTCGACTGAGTTCGTCTTTTACAGAAGCTGTCATTGCCATGCGCTTATCCAATCAGGATTTTCTTCGCGATGTGTACGAAAAGAGAGGTCAATTTCTCAGGGTTATGGTGAATTTTTTCCAGGCCGTCGCGTAAATCTTCGACTAATAACTCTCCACCTTGGCTTGAAACTTCTTTACTTAGCGCTAATTTATCCCCCACTACCGAAGGATCTACAACAACAAAATCAAAGTGCAATTCGGGTGCATATTTCTTGACGATTCGAAGGTGTTCAATGGCGCTTTGTCCGGCATATTCGCCAGCCTCTTTGCTCACTCCCTCATCAAGGTTTAACAATAAGACTTTTTTAGCCTTTGATGAAATAAGCGCATCTTTTTGAGCGGGTACTAGTAAATGTGGAAGCACGCTTGAGAACCAAGAACCAGGACCCATTGTTATTAAATGCGCACCTGCAATTGCATCAAGAGTCTCCTGACGCGATTCTGGATTGCCAGGAATAATTCGAAGTGCGAGTAAATCCCCTTTGGTGGTTGCAACTTCCTTCTGACCTTGTACTTCAATCTCACCTTTTGCAGTTTTAAAGGTTGCCGCAATATCTAGTGGTACGGCTGCCATGGGTAAGACTCTTCCAATGATCTTGAGTAAATCACCAACGCGATCTAGGCCTGCGACAGTGTCTTCACCTTTATCCCAAAGGGCTGCAAGCAATAGATTACCGACGGTGTGGCCATCCAAAGGACCATTACTTGTAAATCGATATTGCAAAATCTCGGCCCAACTTCTGCCCCAATCATCATCAGCGCAAAGGGCTGCAAGTGCCATACGCAGATCACCAGGTGGGACGATTGGGAATTCTTTGCGAAGGCGTCCACTTGATCCGCCATTATCAGCAACAGTTACAACGGCGGTAATATTTTTAGTGACAGATCGCAGAGCGGTTAGAGTGGCAGCAAGCCCATGTCCGCCACCAAGTGCAACAACTTTCAGATCTTCACTCATTCACGACCAACATCTCGATGAGTTGCGTGGGCTGAGATTGTAAACTCGGCGCCAGAGTTATTGAGTTGCTTAGCAATCTCTTCTGCGATCGCAACACTTCGGTGCTTGCCCCCCGTACAGCCGATTGAAACCGTAAGGTATTTTTTTCCTTCGCGTAAATAGCCGGGAATCATTTGGTTGATGACACCGACGTAACTCTTTACGAAATCGACCACACCCTCACTTCCCAATACTTTTGAACTTACTTGCGAAGTTAAGCCAGTTAGCGGCCGTAGTTCGGGTATCCAATGTGGGTTGGGTATGAAGCGGCAATCAAGTAGCAAATCTGAGTCCACTGGGATTCCATATTTATATCCGAACGAAAGAACATTCACTCTGATTGCTTGTCCTGCCCCGGCTGCAAAGATCTCGCCTGTCCGCTTTTCGAGTTGGTGAACATTGAGATTAGACGAATCAATAACGATATCTGCCTCTGCTCGAAGCTCTTCCAGCTTTGCCCGTTCGCGTTCGATTCCATCAACGATTCGATCCTCGCCTTGTAGCGGATGTGGGCGCCGCGTCGATTCAAAGCGTTGCACTAAGGCTTGATCGGATGCATCTAAGAAAAGAAGTCTGTATTGAATTCCCGAACTTTTCAGAGCTGACAAGGCAATATTGAGAGCATCGAAGAATTTTCCGCCACGAACATCAACCACGACAGCCATTGATGGGATGGATGACGAGTGAGCTTGTTCTGCTAATTGAGGCAAGAGCGCTGGCGGCAAGTTATCAACGACATACCAACCTAAATCTTCCAGCGCATGGGCAACTGTTGAACGTCCGGCGCCTGACATGCCAGTGAGTATTAGCAACTCCTCATTTGATGCGCTCATGGCGTCATTGTGCATCCTCTGTCAAGCACCTACAAAAATCTAGTTCGCTGTGATCTCCCCGGTCTGCATATCTACCTTCGCACCCGATATTGATGCGAGGTAAGCGAAGATAATCGAAGCAATTTTCTCGCCGATTCCTGGAGTAGAGGCAAGTTCGATTTCAGTTGCTGCTCGTATCGCTGTTACTGAGCCAAACTTGTCCAAGAGCGCAGCACGACGTGATTGACCGAGCTGGGGAATTTCATCGAGAAGAGACTCCAACATAACTTTTGATCTTCTGGATCTGTGAAAGGTAATTGCAAATCGATGTGCTTCATCTCGAATTCGCTGTAGCAAATACATGCCCTCGCTAGTTCGCGGAAGGATAAGTGGATCGCTCTCCCCCGGCCTCCATACTTCTTCCAATCTCTTAGCTAATCCACAAAGAGCTACGTTAGAAATGCCAAGTTCATCGAGGGCCCGAGCAGCTGCTGATACTTGAGGCGCTCCTCCATCAACAACAATAAGTTGTGGTGGATAAGAGAATTTACTTAGTCGGCCACCGCTGACATTAACTTCTGCTTGGTCAATTTGCGTATCGGCAAGGAGGCGCTTCATTCGCCTTGTGATTACTTGGTGTATCGCACGTGTGTCATCGGTTGCTTCCTTGGTATCAATAATGAAGCGACGATACTCACTCTTCTTCGCCAACCCATCTTCGAAGACAACCATAGATGCCACTACCGAAGTGCCAGAAATATTTGAGATATCAAAGCACTCGATACGAAGTGGCGTTCGAGGTAGTTCAAGTTGTTCTTCAATCTCAAGCAGGGCTTTACCGCTAACTGCAGCGTCAGTTGCTCGCTTACTTAAATATTGAATGAGTGAATATTGCGCATTACGTGCGACGGTAGCGAGCATTTCAACCTTTTCGCCACGTTGTGGAATTTTGATAACAACCTTTGAACCCTTTAAACCAGTGAGCCAAGCTTCAAGAGCAGCGCGATCTTTTGGCTCATGGCCAAGAAGAATTTCACTCGGTATATCTTGGGGCGCGCTCTGCCCATAGATGGAGAAAAAGAGCGATGCGTATGAATCATCACCTTCGAGGGCTCTTTCTTGATCAACAATCCAAGATCTAGACCCTTTTATAGATCCACCTCTCACAACGAATATAGAACCAGCTGCGTGCAAACCTTCTTCATACATTGCGACTAAATCAGCGCTTAGATCATCCGGTAGGGCTGCATCTTGAGATTCAAACATCCTTTCAATGGAAGCGATTGAATCGCGGATTTTCGCAGCGCGTTCAAATTCTTCACGCGTTGACGCTTCTTCCATTTCATTTTTAAGCATAGGCAGGATGTCGCCATTACTGGCACCCATAAAATCGATAAGCCTTTTGGCAATATCGCGATGCTCATCAGGTGAGACTCTGCCAACGCAAGGTGCTGCACACTTACCAATATCGCCCAGTAAGCATTGTCTATTTGTACGTTTGGCTCTCTCAAAATTTCCAACGCTGCAAGAGCGAATAGGAAATACTTTCAAGATTACGTCGAAAGTGTTACGCAGCGCCCAGGTGTGAGTGAATGGACCAAAATATGTTAGTCCTGGTCGCTTTTCTTTACGTGTAATAAAAATTCGTGGAAATTCGTCGTTCATGCTGAGCGCCAAATATGGATATGACTTGTCGTCTTTAAATTGGACGTTGTAATAAGGGTTGTACTGTTTAATCCACGAAAATTCGAGCGCTAGGGCCTCAACTTCAGTTGCAACGATGGTCCAATCAACGCGTACTGCTTCATGCACCATGCGATATGTTCGTTCGGCAAGACCAGTCTGAAAATAGTTACTTAGGCGATTTTTTAGATTCTTAGCTTTGCCAACATAAATTACTTTTTCATCAATGTTATAGAAACGATATACGCCCGGAAACTCAGGAATTTCGCGAGGCCGATAAGAAGCTGGATCTGCCATTTACTGCGCCTTCACCGGCGTTTTCTTCGCAGTTGATTTGGTTATAGTCGCTTTGACCGGCACTGATTTAGAGGAGGCAACTCGATTAGTTGCCAGAACTTCAGCTAAGAAATGACCCGTATAACTTGCTGTAACTTTTGCAACTTCTTCTGGGGTGCCCTCTGCGACAACTGTGCCACCTCTAAATCCGCCTTCGGGTCCCATATCAATTACCCAGTCCGAACTTTTGATGACATCCAGATTATGTTCGATTACGACTACTGTATTTCCAGAATCCACAAGACGACTTAGTACGCCAAGTAGCTTATTCACATCTTCGAAATGCAACCCTGTAGTTGGTTCGTCGAGCACGTAGATTGTGCGACCAGTTGAGCGCTTTTGTAGTTCGGTAGCAAGCTTTACTCGTTGTGCTTCACCACCAGAAAGCGTTGGGGCAGACTGCCCAAGGCGTACATACCCAAGGCCCACATCACAGAGCGTCTTGAGGTATCTAGCAATTGTTGGAACCGAATCAAAAAACGAATGAGCGACTTCGATTGGCATATCCAAGATTTCCGCGATTGTCTTACCCTTGTAATGGACTTCAAGAGTTTCTCGGTTATATCTAGCGCCATGACAGACTTCGCACGGAACATAGACATCGGGTAGGAAATTCATTTCGATTGTGATGGTTCCATCACCCGAGCAATTCTCACAACGGCCACCCTTGACGTTGAACGAGAAGCGCCCTTGTTGGTATCCACGAACCTTTGCCTCAGTTGTCTCAGCGAAAAGTGCACGGACTTTATCAAAGACGCCCGTGTAGGTCGCAGGATTCGAACGCGGCGTTCGTCCAATTGGTGATTGATCTACATGCACAACTTTATCTAAGAGATCTACACCGGTAACTGTTCGGTGACGTCCTGGTACCAATCGTGCACCATTTAATTTATTCGCAAGAGTTGTATACAAGATGTCGTTAACCAAAGTGGATTTACCCGAACCACTGACTCCGGTGACCGAGACAAATACACCGAGTGGGATTTCGACTTCAATATCTTTTAGGTTGTTCTCTTTAGCTCCCTTTACTACTAGCTTGCGCTTTGGGTCGAGAGGCCTACGTTTTGCTGGAATCTCGATTGCTCTACGTCCTGAAAGATAAGCGCCTGTAATTGATTCCTTAGATGCAAGTAGCTCTTCATATGCACCAGAGACAACAACCTTGCCTCCGTGCTCTCCGGCACCTGGTCCAATATCAACAATCCAATCAGCGGCGCGAATCGTTTCTTCATCATGTTCGACAACAATAAGTGTGTTACCGAGATCGCGGAGTCTTGTAAGAGTGTCAATAAGTCTGCGATTATCACGTTGATGCAGACCGATACTCGGCTCATCAAGAACGTAGAGAACTCCTACCAGCCCAGATCCGATTTGAGTCGCAAGTCGAATACGTTGGGCTTCCCCACCCGAAAGCGTTGCAGCAGGCCTTGCGAGTGACAGGTAGTCCAAACCAACATCGAGCAAGAACGTTAAACGTTCGTTGACTTCTTTGAGAACGCGTTCCGCAATTTGTGCTTCGCGCTTTGAGAGAGTGACACCCTGTAGAAATTTGGCGCAGTCATCGATTGCTAGTTCACAAACTTCGGCAATGCTTTTTCCTCCGAGAGTAACCGCTAACACCTCTGACTTTAAGCGGGCGCCCTTACAGACAGGGCAAGGAGTCTGGCGCATATACGACTCATATTTTTCTCGGCTGTAGTCACTATCGGTCTCAGAGTGCTTGCGATGTATGAAAGGAAGTACGCCTTCAAATCCTGTCGAGTAATTACGAACGCGTCCATATCTGTTCTTGTATTTAACGTGGACTTCATAGTCGTACCCGTTGAGAACAGCTTCTTTTGCCTTAATGGAAAGTTTTTTCCATGGCGTATCGAGTGAAAATTTTAAGTCACCAGCAAGGGCTTCTAGTAGGTGAAGGAAATATTCTCCTGAGGAAATATTTCCCCACGGAGCAATGGCACCTTCGTAAATAGAGATCGAGTCATCAGGAATGATCAGCTCTTCGTCAACTTCTAGCTTGGTACCAATACCTGTACATTCAGGACAGGCACCGAAAGGTGAGTTGAATGAGAAAGAACGTGGTTCTAGTTCTTCGAATGAAAGATTGCAGTCATGGCAGGCCAGATGTTCGCTATACGTACGTTCTTTTTCGGCACCCTTTGCATCAACAAAATCAAGTAGAACGATTCCGGAAGCTAATTTCAACGCTGTCTCAATTGAATCTGTAAGTCTGGATTTAGATTCAGCTTTTGCGGTCAACCGATCTACAACAACTTCGATTGTGTGCTTCTCTTGCTTTTTAAGCTTGGGCGGTTCAGTAAGCGCAATTGTTTCGCCGTCGACACGTGCACGCGAATAGCCCTGTGTGACGAGGTCGGCGAAAAGATCAACGAATTCGCCTTTGCGCTCTCGCACTATTGGTGCAAGTACTTGAAACTTTGTTGTAGCTGGCATCGTCAGAATCTGGTCGACAATTTGTTGAGGGCTCTGCCTTGTGACGGGTTTCTTACAGTTGGGACAATGTGGTCGTCCAGCACGAGCAAAGAGAAGGCGGAGGTAGTCATAAACCTCGGTAATTGTTCCAACCGTCGAACGTGGATTTCGATTTGTGGATTTTTGATCAATTGAAACTGCAGGCGACAAACCCTCGATGAAATCGACGTCTGGTTTATCCATCTGGCCAAGAAATTGCCGCGCATACGCCGAAAGGGATTCAACATAGCGACGTTGTCCTTCAGCAAAAATGGTGTCGAATGCAAGACTTGATTTACCTGATCCAGAAAGTCCAGTGAAGACGATGAGCGCATCGCGTGGGAGCTCAAGTGATACATCTTTAAGGTTATGTTCGCGCGCGCCGCGTATAACCAATTTTTCGATAGTCACTAGATTCCTGCCTCATCCATTCCGCGAAGTTCGCGCTTTAGTTCGCGAAGTTCATCGCGAAGACGTGCAGCGAGTTCGAATTGGAGATCATCGGCGGCGCTTCGCATCTGTTCGGTGAGGGAGCCTATCAAGGCAGTTAACTCTTGGCGCGGTAGAGATTCGGCGTTCTTTGAAAAACCAAGCGAGAGCGTTGCCTTTGAACCTCTGAGCAAATCATCTGTGTCATCACTTTCGCGGGCTATCGTGTCGGTTATGTCAGCAATCTTCTTGCGCAGTGGCTGAGGATCAACTCCTCGCTCCTTGTTATAGGCGACTTGCTTTTCACGACGCCGATTGGTTTCATCAATGGCCTTTGTCATCGATGCAGTCATGTTGTCTGCATACATATGAACCTCTCCAGAAACATTTCGAGCGGCACGACCAATTGTCTGAATGAGGGATGTTGCAGAACGCAAGAAACCTTCCTTATCTGCATCAAGAATTGCAACGAGAGAAACTTCTGGTAAATCCAGCCCTTCACGAAGCAAATTGATACCTATCAAAACGTCATACTCCCCGGTGCGAAGTTCGCGAAGTAGCTCAACTCGCCTCAAAGTATCCACTTCCGAATGTAGGTAGCGAACTCGAACACCCCGCTCTTGCAAATAATCTGTTAGGTCTTCAGACATCTTCTTTGTAAGGGTTGTCACTAGAACGCGCTCATTCTTAGCCGCGCGAATATTTATTTCGTGCAACAGATCATCAATCTGGCCTTTTATTGGTTTGAGGATGATGGCTGGATCAACAAGTCCTGTCGGTCTTATTACCTGTTCAACGACATCGCCATGAACCTTCTCCATCTCATACTTGCCTGGAGTAGCAGAGAGATAAATCTTCTGTCCGACTCTCTCCAAAAATTCTGGCCATTTGAGAGGGCGGTTGTCTAGGGCACTTGGAAGCCTGAAGCCGTGTTCGACAAGGGTGCGCTTTCTAGAAGCGTCACCTTCGAACATCGCTCCAATCTGTGGAACTGTTACATGGCTTTCATCAATTACTAAGAGAAAGTCGTCCGGGAAGTAATCTAAGAGACAGTTGGGCGCTGTTCCTGGTTGGCGACCATCTAAGTGTCTTGAATAGTTTTCGATTCCGGAACAAAAACCAAGTTGCTGCATCATCTCTAAATCAAATGTTGTGCGCATGCGAAGGCGCTGAGCTTCAAGAAGCTTGCCCTGCTTCTCGAAGATGTTAAGTTGTATCTGTAATTCATCCTCAATGTCGCCCATCGCTCGCTTCATTGTCTCGGGACCGGCCGCGTAATGGGTTGCTGGGAATATGTAAATCTCTTCCTCATCGCGCACAATCTCTCCAGTGAGAGGGTGCAAGGTCATAATCTTTTCAATCTCATCACCGAACATCTCAATGCGAATAGCAAGTTCCTCATACATCGGAATAATTTCAACCGTGTCACCGCGAACTCTGAAAGTGCCGCGTTCGAAGGCTGTGTCATTTCGTTTATATTGGACATCAACAAATTTGCGAAGTAGCGAATTTCTTTCGATTTCATCGCCAACTTTGAGTCGAATCGCTCGATCGATGTACTCCTGAGGGGTACCAAGTCCATATATGCATGAAACGGTCGCAACAACAATGACATCACGGCGCGTAAGTAGAGAATTAGTGGCTGAATGGCGAAGTCTTTCTACCTCCTCATTTACGCTCGAATCCTTCTCGATAAACGTATCTGATTGCGGTACATACGCTTCTGGCTGGTAATAATCGTAATAAGAAACGAAATATTCAACCGCGTTATTTGGCATTAGCTCACGGAATTCATTTGCAAGCTGGGCGGCAAGAGTTTTGTTTGGTGCAAGGACCAGCGTAGGACGCTGCAACTCTTCAATTAGCCAAGCAGTCGTTGCAGATTTTCCAGTACCTGTCGCACCGAGGAGAACAACATCTTGTTCGCCTGCTTTTATGCGACGAACAATTTCTTTGATTGCCTCAGGCTGATCACCTGCAGGTATGTAGTCACTAATAACCTGAAAGGGGTTTACCTTGCGCTGTAAATCGGAGACTGGACGCACTTTGTAA
>CAIMUD010000231.1 GCA_903844585.1 uncultured Actinomycetes bacterium
CTGGTGAGTTTTCAACCAGGACTGCGAGTGTGTGTTTACTCATTAGAGCTCCTGTGAATCCCAGTCAGGCGCGGTTTCGCGCGCAATTTGAATGTCATCATTGGATGCGCCAGCTGCGACCATCGGCCAGACCATTGCATCGCGATGTACACGGAAATCAACTACAACTGGTTGGTCGTTAATTGACATCGCTTTTTCGATTGTCTTATCAACATCTTCTGGGCGATCGCATGAAAGCCCAACGCAACCCATAGCTTCGGCAAGCATTGGGAAATTTGGTACGCGTTTTGACTCAAGATTTGTATTTGAATAACGGCCCTCATAGAAGAGCGTCTGCCATTGGCGAACCATTCCGAGGCTTTCGTTATTAATAATTGCAACCTTGATAGGAATATTGTTTAACGCACATGTAGTGAGTTCCTGGTTAGTCATCTGGAAACAACCATCACCATCGATAGCCCACACTGTTGTATCTGGTGCGCCAACTTTTGCACCCATCGCAGCAGGAACTGCGTAACCCATCGTGCCAAGGCCGCCAGAATTAAGCCATGTACGTGGCTTCTCATATGAAATATATTGCGACGCCCACATTTGGTGTTGTCCAACACCAGCAACGTAAATTGAATCAGGATCAGATATTTTTCCAAGGCGTTGGATTACATACTGCGGAGAAACTGAACCATCCGATGGCACGTCAAAGCCAAGTGGATATTTCTCGCGAAGTGAATTCATCTGGCGATGCCATGGTGTGAGATCTGGTCGGTTCTTTGCAAGGGCTTTTGTAAGTGCAGGAATCAAAGCCTTGATCGTTGCTTTGAGATCTCCAACTACTGGAACATCTGCAAATCGATTCTTGCTAATTTCTGCAGGATCGATATCGGCATGAATAATTTTGGCATTCTGCGCAAAAGTTGAAAGCTTTCCAGTTACGCGATCATCAAAACGCGCACCTAAAGTAATAAGGAGGTCCGCCTTTTGAAGAGCTGTAACTGCTGCAACGCTTCCGTGCATTCCTGGCATTCCAAGGTGAAGTGGATGCGAACCAGGAAAAGAGCCAAGTGCCATAAGAGTTGTCACAACTGGTGCGCCAAGCAACTCCGCTAGTTGGAGAAGTTCGCGAGTTGCGTTGGCTTTCATTACGCCGCCGCCAACATAAAAGACAGGCTTCGATGATTGGGTAATGAGGGCAGCTGCATCTTGGATCGCTTGGTCAGTTGGAGTTATAACCGGGTTGTATCCAGCTAATGAAAATGATGATGGCCAGTTATAAGTAGTTTGTGCTTGTAGCGCATCCTTTGCAACGTCAACAAGAACTGGACCTGGACGACCAGAAGTTGCAATGTGAAATGCTTCAGCAATCGCAAGTGGGATATCTGCAGCGTTAGTAACTAAGAAATTGTGCTTAGTAAATGGCATGGTGATGCCACGAATATCTGCCTCTTGAAATGCATCTGTTCCGATTGCAGCTGATGGAACTTGACCTGTAATTGCAACAACTGGAACTGAATCCATTGCAGCATCAGCAAGCGGTGTAACAAGGTTTGTGGCACCTGGCCCAGATGTTGCGATGCAAACGCCTGCGCGACCAGTTACTTGGGCATAACCAGTTGCTGCGTGGCCTGCACCTTGTTCATGGCGAACCAATATATGACGAAGCTTGGAATCAAAGAGAGGATCGTAAAGAGGAAGTACTGCGCCTCCAGGAATACCGAATGCAACTTCAACGCCAGAGGCTTCAAGTGATTTGACGAGCGCACTTGCCCCACTCATTGCTGTGCCATTCTTAGTTGAACTAGTTGCCATTTCTTTACTCCTTTCTTCCGTTTGATTCTTTTCTTTGGTTTTACTTTGCTAAATTAAAAAACCCTCAGTGATGACTGAGGGCGCGAGATCAAAGTTCGATCACGCGCTAGGAAATCACCACCACGAGGGTTGACTGTGTTTGCATGAGTGAATTCTCTTATAGGTCTTGGGATTGGTCAATACGGTGAGACGAGCATCTCAAATAATGGCTGCCGGCTTAGTCGCAGACTGCGCCTTTTGAGGCAGAGCCCACAAGTTTGGAATATTTATGCAGAACACCACGGGTGTATTTGTGGGTAAGCGGCTTCCAACCAGATTTACGCTTTTCGAGTTCGGCTGGGTCAACCAATAAATCCAAAGTGCGATTTGTGATGTCGATTCGTACTTTGTCGCCGTCTTTAATAAATGCAATCGGGCCGCCATCGACAGCTTCAGGTGAAACGTGACCGACGCACAGTCCAGTCGATCCACCAGAGAAACGTCCATCAGTTAAGAGAAGAGTTGATTTACCAAGACCCGCCCCTTTAATGGCGCCAGTGATCATGAGCATTTCGCGCATTCCGGGCCCGCCCTTTGGACCTTCATAACGAATCACAACTACATCGCCGGCTTGGATTGTGCCATTTTCGAGCGCTTCCATTGCGGCTTGTTCGCGTTCAAATACACGTGCAGGGCCTTCAAAACTTTCGATACCTATTCCCGCAGTTTTACAAACGGCGCCTTCTGGTGCAAGCGAGCCGCGGAGAATTGAAATTCCAATATCAGTTGAAAGTGGAGCTGATGCTGGGTGTAAAACATCGCCATCTGCAATCGGTGGATTGATGTCAGCTAAGTTTTCTGCCATTGTCTTTCCGGTAACAGTAAGTGTGTCACCGTGCAAGAAACCAGCATCGAGCAAAATTTGGAGAACTACTGGAATACCACCAACGCGATCAACATCGGTCATTACGTATTTACCAAATGGCTTGAGATCTCCAAGTAGCGGAACCTTCGAGCCAATTCGGTGGAAATCATCGAGAGTGAGATCAACATCGGCTTCATGTGCAATAGCGAGTAAGTGCAGAACAGCATTTGTTGAGCCACCTAGAGCCATCAAAATCGTTATCGCATTTTCAAAGGCCTTTTTAGTCAAGATCATGCGAGTTGTAATTCCGAGGCGAATTAAATTAACGACTGCTTCTCCCGATTTAATTGCATAAGCATCGCGTCGACGATCAACCGCCGGCGGTGCAGCAGAACCTGGTAATGAAAGTCCAAGTGCCTCGCCAATTGCAGCCATTGTGTTTGCTGTGTACATGCCGCCACATGCGCCTTCGCCAGGACAGATTGCTCTCTCAATTTCATCCACGCGTTCGCGTGTAATGAGTCCGCGTGCACATGCACCAACTGCTTCGAATGCGTCAATAATCGTTACATCTTTCCCATCGACTTGACCAGGAAGCGTTGAACCCGCATATACAAACACTGATGCAACATCTAAACGTGCTGCAGCCATCATCATTCCTGGAAGAGACTTATCGCAACCAGCAAAAGTAACCATGCCATCGAAACGTTCTGCATTCATTACAGTTTCGACTGAATCAGCAATAATTTCTCGAGATACTAATGAGAAATGCATTCCTTCATGGCCCATTGAAATTCCATCAGATACTGAAATTGTTCCAAACTGCATTGGAAAACCGCCAGCTGCAAGTACGCCCTCTTTTGAAGCTTTAGCTAGTCGATCAAGTGACATATTGCATGGGGTGATTTCATTCCAAGATGAAGCAATACCAATTTGTGGTTTTACCCAATCTTCATCACCCATACCAACTGCACGAAGCATTCCGCGGGCAGGTGCGCGTTCGAGTCCGTCTGTAACAACTCCAGAACGTGGTTTCATCTGCGACATGTGGGTAAGTCTAATAGAATGGCCATGTTCCAACCAATCCATTCAACCCAGCATTTACATGCTGATAAAGAGGAGTTTTCTGTGTCAAAAAAGCCTGTCACTGACGGACTAGACCCAACTAGATGGCGAACGCTCTTCGTCGTTGCAATCTCTCAGTTAATGCTCGTTCTCGATAGTTCAATTATGAACATCGCAATTCCCAGCGCGAAAATTGACCTTGGGATTTCTGATGCGAATCAGCAATGGGTAATTACTGCATACACACTTGCTTTTGGTTCACTGCTTCTTCTTGGCGGTCGTATCGGCGACTTCATGGGACGCAAGAAGATATTCATTATCGGTCTCATTGGTTTTGCTGGTGCATCAGCTCTTGGTGGAATCGCATCAACACAAGGACTTCTCTTCGCAGCGCGCGCACTTCAGGGCGTATTTGGTGCACTTCTTGCACCAGCAGCGCTTTCAATTATTTCTGTAACTTTCACTGTTCCAAAAGAGCGAGCAAAAGCATTTGGTGTAGTCGGTGCAATCTCAGGCGGCGGCGCAGCAATTGGCCTCATCCTCGGTGGAACACTTACTGAATTCTTCTCATGGCGTTGGTGCCTGGGAGTTAATACTCCTATTGCGATCGTTGCTGCGATTCTTGCAGTTGCATATGTACATGAATCTCGCGCAGAAGGAGATCGTCACTACGACATTCCTGGTGTCATTACGGCAACAGCTGGTCTCTTCTCACTTACATATGGATTTAACGAAGCAGCAACAAAGGGTTGGTCATCAAATACGACTATCTCATTCTTGGTCGCAGCTGCAGTTCTTCTCGTTATCTTCGTATTCATTGAAAAGCGTGTGGCAAATCCATTGATGCCACTTCGTGTGGTGACCGAACGAAACCGCGGTGGTTCATACCTTGGTTCACTCGTTGTTGGCGCAGGACTTTTCTCAATGTTCTTATTCCTTGGTCTCTACCTTCAGGTAATTCTTGGATACAGCCCACTGAAGTCAGGTTTTGCATTCCTTCCATTTACTGCAGGAATCATTATCTTCGCTGGAGTTGCATCTCAACTTCTTCCTAAGTTTGGTCCAAAGCCACTTATGGTTCCGGGCCTTCTGGCAGCAGCAGTAGGACTTCTTTTGCTTACGCGAATCACACCAGAGACTTCATATACATCGCACGTACTTCCAGCTCTATTCATTATGAGCTCGGGTATGGCACTTGTCTTCATTCCACTTACTTCAACATCACTTCATGCAGTTTCGCTGCATGACACTGGCGTTGCAAGTGCAATGGTTAATACAAGTCAGCAGATTGGTGGATCACTTGGTACTGCCCTTCTCAATACAATCGCAGCAACTGCAACTACTTCTTACATAGCTGCCCACAGTGAATTGGGTGAAATGGTTAAGCCATTTGCTCTCACACATGGATTTACTGTGGCATTTACATTTAGCGCTGGGCTATTAGCTATTGGCGCTGTAGTTCTCTTCTTCTTCATCAACATCGGTAAAGATTCTCTTGTTGAAACTGAAGGCGTAGGAATGCACTAACTAAGCGTTTGATTGACCTAGATGGCCAAGTAGAAGTTCGCGAACTTTCGCGGCATCTGCTTGGCCTTTAGTGTCTTTCATGACCGCACCGATTAGTGCGCCCGCTGCAGGTATATGGCCATCTCTTACCTTCTGCGCTGTCTCGGGTTGGGCAGCACATGCGCGTTCGATTGCAGCAATTAACTCACCATCGTTATTTACAACTTTAATTCCACGCTTTTCAATAACCTGCTTAGCGTTTCCTTCTCCCCCAACAATTCCTTCAATAACTTGTCTAGCAAGTTTGTCCGTCAATTCACCGGAGGCGACAAGTGATACAACTTCAGAAACATCTGAAGGCGTAATACTTAACTCTGCAATTGCAACATCTTTTTCATTTGCAATTCGAGAAATTTCTCCAAGCCACCATGTGCGTGCTTTCGTTGGATCAGTGCCAAGTAAAACCGTTGCCTCAACAATGTCGAGCACATCAGCGTTAATCATCGCTGCCATCTCTTTATCCGGAACAGCCCACTCTACCTTCAATCGCTTGCGACGAATTGATGGTCGCTCTGGGAGTGTTTTACGAAGCTCTTCGATCCATGCGGCATCTGGTGCAACTGGAATTAAATCCGGTTCTGGGAAGTAGCGGTAATCCTCTGCTTGTTCTTTCGAACGACCAGAGCGAGTTAGACCTGTGTCTTCTTGGAAGTGACGAGTCTCTTGCTTAACTTTCTTGCCTTCATTTAAAAGATCAGCATGTCGAATCATTTCGCCGCGAACTGCGCGTTCTACAGAGCGAAGTGAATTAACATTTTTAGTCTCAGAACGTGTGCCCAATACATCTGAGCCCATTGGCTTAAGTGAAACGTTTGCATCGCAACGAAGGGAACCCTGTTCCATCTTCACATCAGAGACGCCTAGCCCACGCAAAATGTCGCGGAGTTCGGCCACATATGCGCGAGCAACTTCTGGTGCGTACTTGCCAGTTCCGGGAACAATCTTTGTAACGATTTCAACTAGAGGAATGCCTGCTCGGTTGTAGTCGAGAAGTGAATATTCGGCGCCGTGAATGCGACCGGTTGCGCCACCTACGTGAAGTGACTTACCGGTGTCTTCTTCCATGTGGACGCGTTCGATTTCAACTCTGAATTGCTTTGGACCTTCATCGGTTTCAATTTCAACATCGACAAAACCCTCAACACAGATTGGTTCGTCATATTGAGAGATCTGAAAGTTTTTTGGCATATCTGGATAGAAATAGTTCTTGCGAGCAAAGCGGCTAAATGGGGCGATTCGGCAGTTAAGTGCCAGACCGATCTTGATTGTTGATTCAATCGCCTTTTCGTTGACTACTGGCAGAGCGCCCGGAAGCGCCAAACAGACAGGACAAGTTTGTGTATTTGGTTCGGCGCCAAAAGTTGTTGTGCAAGAACAGAACATCTTTGAATTGGTATTTAATTCCACGTGCACTTCAAGTCCAAGCACTGGATCGTACTTTGCGACTACTTCATCATATGTGGCACTCATGCGCCACCTCCCATTGATGGAGCTTTCGAAAGAATTGGTGCGCCCCACTTTGATACAAGAGCGGCTTCAAGTGCTGCGCCAACTTGGTAGAGGCGCTGATCTTGCATTGCAGGAGCCATAATTTGGAAACCAACAGGAAGCCCATCTTCTTCAGCAAGTCCTGCAGGAAGTGACATTCCGCAAATACCTGCAAGATTAACTGGAATTGTCGCGACATCGCCTAAGTACATCGCCATTGGGTCATCAACTTTTTCACCAATCTTGTACGCCGTTGTTGGCGCAGTTGGTGAAACAAGTACATCTGCTTTAGCAAAAGCTTTTGCATAATCTTCGATGATTAGGGTGCGAATCTTCTGCGCGCTTCCATAATATGCATCGTAATAACCTGATGAAAGTGCGTATGTTCCAAGGATGATGCGGCGCTTAACTTCGCGACCAAAACCGGCGTCGCGAGTAACATTCATAACTGCCTCCGCGGAGGCTCCGTCCTTATCGCCAACGCGAAGGCCATAACGCATCGCATCAAAGCGTGCGAGGTTGGATGAAGCTTCACTCGGTGCAATTAAGTAATAAGCAGCAAGTGCGTATTCAAAGTTAGGACAGTCAACTTCAACGATTTCTGCGCCAAGTGAGGCAAGAATTTTGAGTGACTCATCAAAGCGAGTTTGCACTCCTTTTTGATATCCCTCTCCTTGTAACTGCTTAATTACACCAATCTTTAAACCTTTTACATCTCCTGATTTCGCTGCCGCAACTACAGCAGGAACTGAGGCGTTAATACTTGTCGCATCATGCGCATCGTGTCCTGCAATTACTTCATGTAAAAGCGCAGTATCCAAAACAGTACGACCAAATGGTCCTGCTTGATCCAAACTTGATGAATATGCAATAAGACCATAACGAGAAACTGCGCCATACGTTGGGCGAACTCCAACAATTCCTGTTAGCGCTGCTGGTTGACGAATAGATCCACCGGTGTCAGAACCAATTGCAAGTGGAGATTGAAAAGATGAGACGGCAGCTGCCGAACCACCGGATGAACCACCAGGTGTGCGAGTTAAATCCCATGGATTAAATGTCGGACCATAACCAGAATTTTCCGTTGATGAACCCATGGCGAATTCATCCATATTTGTCTTGCCCATAATGACAACGCCAGCAGCTTTAAGTTTTGCCACAACAGTTGAGTCATATGGTGGTCGCCAGCCCTGCAATATTTTTGAACCAGCAGTTGTTGGTACGCCCTTTTGAGCCAAAATATCTTTAAGCGCCAGCGGAATGCCGGCAAGCGGCGAAAGCTTTTCGCCCTTTGCGCGCTTTGCATCAACGATTGCTGCTTGTGCAAGTGCACCTTCTTTATCAACGTGCAAGAAAGCTTTAACTTTGGAATCGATAGAGCTAATTCGATCTAAGTGCGCCTGAGTTAGGGCAACAGATGTTGTCTCACCTTTTGCTAGCGCATCTGCCATCTCTACAGCGGTTTTATTGATCACTCGGCTTCACCCAATATTTGTGGGACTCTAAAGCGAGAATCTTCTTGTGCGGGTGCACCAGAGAGCGCATCTTCCGGTGAAAGACTTGCCGCTACGACATCAGGACGAGTGATGTTAAGCATTGGCTGCGGATGAGAAGTTGGTTTTACGCCATCAAGATTTACTTCTTGCACTCGTGCAACAGCATCGAGAATCATTCCGAATTGTGATGAGAGTTCGAGTAACTCGTCTTCTGTCATTTCAATACGGGCAAGGCCTGCCAATTTGGCAACGTCATCACGCGAAAGGCTGCTCATAGTGGATGAGTCTAATTACTTATGTAATTACTTGCGAATTTGCCCATTGCCAGTGACGATCCAAGTGGTAGTCGTCATAGCTTCAAGGCCCATAGGTCCGCGTGCATGGAGCTTCTGGTTTGAAATACCAATCTCAGCCCCAAAGCCCATCTGTTCACCATCTGTAAATCGAGTTGATGTATTAACCATCACCGCAGCGCAATCGGAGAGCGCAATAAAGCGATCAGCGTTTGCTTTATTTTCGGTAACAATTGCTTCCGTGTGCTGAGTTCCGTACTTAGCGATGTGATCACTTGCTGCCTCAACAGAATCAACAACGCCAACATTCATTTCGAGAATGCCGTATTCGGTTGACCAGTTTTCTTCCGTTGCTGGAGTTGTTGCAATCTTGAAAGCTTCTGCAACCTTCTGTGCCGTTGCATCGCAATGCATAACAACGCCGGCGTCACTAAGTGCCTTAAGGGCCATAGGTAAGAAGACATTTGCAATCGATTTATGAACAAGTAGGGTCTCGGCTGCATTACAGACACTTGGACGATGTGTCTTTGAGTTAATAAGAATTGGAATCGCCTTTTCAATATCAGCGAACTCATCGACATAAACATGGCAAACGCCAGCGCCTGTCTCAATCGTTGGCACAGTTGATTCATCAACAACCATACGAATAAGGGATGCGCTTCCTCGAGGAATAACGAGGTCAACTTTGCCTCGTGCATGTAGCAGTGCTTTCACTGTTGAGCGATCATCAGATGGCACTAGTTGCAAGACATCAGGTGAAATCTTTGTCTTCGCGAGAGCGCTACGCATTACATTTACGAGTACTTCATTACTCGATGCAGCAGATGAAGAACCTCGCAAAAGCGCAGCATTTCCTGACATCAGCAAAATAACTGCAGCATCCACTGTCACATTTGGACGTGCTTCATACACCATTCCGATTACGCCAAATGGGACAGAGATTTGTCGAAGGTGAAGTCCGTTATCAAGTGTTGATTCGCGAAGTGTGCGACCCAATGGATCTTCTAAATCGGCAACAAGGCGCGCACCATGTGCAATACCTTGAACGCGTTCGGCGTTAAGTAAAAGACGATCAATTGTTTGTGGGTGAGTTCCTTCTGCCTTTGCTCGCTCTACATCTTTTGCATTTGCTTCTACAATTTCGGAACTACGCGCTTCGATTTCATCTGCAATAGCAAGTAGCGCAGCTTTGCGCTCTGCTCCTGTTGTCATGACAAGTGTGCGTGCAGCCTTGCGCGCCGTATCGGCTAGCCCTGCGACAAGTACTGCTGCTTCCATGGGCACAAGTCTATCTAGGAGTACTCTCCCGATGTGTCCAAATTTAGAGCCAAGCCGATTAAGGTCCTGCGCAATACCGCCATTGTTTTAATAGTTTTTTACTTTTCTCTATTTGCACTAACTAAAGTCATCCACTACCCAGAACCAATTTCCACTATTCGACTTGGTCTGGCACCGGCATCAAAGACTCCAGATTTAATGCCTGCACACACATTTAGCGCATCCCCATCAACCCTCAAGTTAATTCCAAATGGAACTCCAGAAAACCCACAAACCGTAAGTTGGTACGGTAAGAAAGTTCCGATTCAAGAATTCTTTGATGCTACAAATACAAACGCATTCATCATCATCCGTGATGGAAAAATTACATATGAGAAGTATTTCAATGGCAAGGCTGAATCAAGTCGTCTACCTTCATATTCAGTAGCTAAAACAATGACATCAATCATGATTGGCCAGCTCATCGAGCAAGGAAGGTTGCTTGAGAGCGACACATTCGTAAGTATTTTGCCAGAATTTAAAGCAGGAACTGATTTCGACAAGATCAATATTAGGCAGCTACTTGATATGCAAGCAGGGGTTGGTGTCTCTGATAACTATCCAACTGGACCAGCAGGGTGGGGCGTTGCAATTGCTCAAATGTATGGCGGAACCGACGTTGATTGGTTCTTGAAAAATAATCGCAAAATGGCAGCAGTGCCTGGAAAAGAGTCGGAGTATCGAAGCGTTGAAACTCAGATGCTTGGCATGGTCATCAAGAAAATTACTGGTGAGCGTGTAGCTGATTATTTCAGCCGCGAAGTCTGGCAAAAAGTTGGCGCAGAATTCGACGGAACCTGGAACGTGGATCACATAAATGGTACAGAGAAAACTTTCTGTTGCTTTAATGCAGCAGCTAGAGATTACGCAAAAGTTGGTCTCGAACTCCTCAAGCCAAAGAGTGATGTAGTAAGTCCTCATTGGCTAAAGCGACTATCAACTCCAGTAGTAACTCTTGATCGAAACTGGGGTTATAGCGCCCAGATTTGGCATCCAACCCCAGATGTCATGATGTTTCTAGGTCTACATGGTCAATACATTTATGTGGATCCAGTGCGTCAAACTGTCATTGTTAAATCAAGTGACGAACCTACTGACAATGGTGAAAATGAACTCTGGACAGCGAAGGTGCTGCGAGAAATTTCGCTAAAGCAGTACTAAGTCATCACGGTGCACGAGCTCGCGCTCAAATTCAACACCAAGAGAGGCCGCAAGTTCTTTAGTGCTACGCCCGAGCATCTGTGGAATTTCATCCGCATCAAATGCAACGAGTCCGCGTGCAATGACTTTTTTATCCTGCGTAACCAATTCAACGGTATCTCCAGATATAAAGTCACCTTCGACTGCTGTAACTCCAGCAGGAAGAAGTGAAACTCCTCTTTCAAGAATTGCAGTCACTGCGCCAGCATCAAGTATCAAACGACCACGTGGAGTCGATGCATGTGCCAGCCAGAGCAAGCGCGAATTACTTCTTGCTCCTTGAACATCAAAAAGTGTTCCAAGTTCGGCTCCATGAAGTGATTCTGAAGATTGTTCAAGCGAAGTTAGAAGCATAGGTATGCCAGCACCAGTTGAGATACGTGCAGCTTCAATTTTAGTGACCATTCCCCCGCTACCAACTCCAGCAGTTCCTGCACCACCAAGGGCGATGGATTCAATTTCTGCAAAGTTTTTAACGTGGCGAATTGCTTTAGCTCCTGATTGTGCTGGCGGCGCATCGTAAAGAGCATCCACATCTGAAACCAGAACAAGGAGGTCTGCATTAACAAGGAGTGAAACCAGCGCTGCGAGACGATCGTTGTCGCCAAAACGAATTTCTTGAGTTCCAACGGTGTCATTTTCATTGATGATTGGAACGACGCCGAGTGAAATCAGCTTATTAAGAGTTTGTTGTGCATTTTGATAGTGGGAACGGCGCACAATATCTTCAGTAGTGATCAGCACCTGAGAAGAGATTATTCTGTGGCGGGTGAAATTCTCGTTGTATTTAGCAATGAGTAAACCTTGGCCAACGGATGCAGCGGCTTGTTGAGTTGCAAGATCTTTTGGACGAGATGAAAGCCCAAGTGGAGCAAGGCCAGCGGCAATCGCACCTGATGAAACGAGAACTACTTCAGCTCCGCGCTCTTTAAGCGATGCAATGAGGTCAGCAATCTTTGCAACGGATTCACCGTCTAACTGTGAGCCGGCAGAACCTGTGAGTGAAGATGATCCGACTTTAATAACGATGCGTTTAGCGTTAGTTATGACTTTGCGGCTCATTCTTCTTCCTCCTTCTCTGCCTCTAAATCAATCTCTGAAATGATCAGTGGAGCTTCTGGCGTGCGTGGATCTGCAATGTTGTATTCCCATTGTCGCGCAATCTCATCCTCGGAAAGTTGATCCGCCACGCGCTCTTCGACTTTCCAAGTATTTTCAAGGCGAGAATCTTCACCACGACGGTGTAAATGGCCAGCAAGTTGTTCGGCTCCAGCTTCGATTGTTGGCTCCCATTCGAAGACAACTTCGTTGTCACCCGAACCAATGCGAACTTCACTACCTGCAACTGCACCCTTCTTGAATAACTCTTTTTCAACACCGAGTTGTGCAAGTCGATCTGCAAGATAACCAACAGCTTCTGCATTCTTAAAGTTAGTTTGGCGAACCCAACGAACAACCTTCGTTCCTCGCACGCTAAAGGATCCATCGCCATTTTGCTGC
>CAIMUD010000232.1 GCA_903844585.1 uncultured Actinomycetes bacterium
GCACTCGGCGGGCAGCGCCTCGCTTTTAGAGATGTCTGCAGTTGGCATTTCAAAAGGAGAAACACTGGCCTTGATGGCGGCGCGCATGGGAATTGAACCAAAAGATTGTGTTTCATTTGGCGATAACCCAAACGATTTTTCAATGTTTCAATGGTGCGAACGTTCTTACGCAATGGAGGATGGCCATCCTGAAGGTCGCAAATATGCAAAGTTTGTTGCTCCACCATGTGATGAAGATGGTGTCGCTCAAATAATTGAAGAGTTACTCGATTTGCCTGCGTAGGCCCAATTTTTAGCAATCGCCTTTCTCTAGTAATCTCTCCCACGGAGGGCTCGCATAGCGGCCGAGTGCACCGGTCTTGAAAACCGGCAGGTGAAAGCCTCGTGGGTTCAAATCCCACGCCCTCCGCCAGTTTTCTTTTAAAGCGCATCGCATCTGCCAAATTTGTGGTTGACCTCATATCTTCTATACCGTCGCCGACCTAGCGACTTATCCCAATCAAGCGCACACTTCTCCCTAGTTATAAAAAACTAAAGGGGTCTGCAATGTCGGGAGTCTTCTCTCCAGCACGTGCCAAGATAAAAGAGCGCACGCTTCGAACTGATCGTTGGTGGATTCAGCCACTTATAACTTTCGGAGTTTTGATTTCCTTTGTTATTTACGCAACTTTCCGCGCATTTGAAGGTGCTAATTACTTTAAAGACCACCTCATTTCACCATTCTATTCTCCATGTTTGTCGCAAGCGTGCGTGCCAGAGGCAACGATCTTTGGCTTCACTCCGATTAGTGCGGAAATATTTAACTTTGCACTATCCCCAGCGCTCATTATTTTGATTTTTCCACTTGGTTTCCGTATGACTTGTTATTACTACCGAAAGTCTTACTACCGTTCATTTTGGATGTCACCACCTGCATGTGCCGTTGCAGAACCTCATAAGAAATACACAGGCGAAACGCGCTTCCCGCTCATTATTCAAAACTCGCACCGCTACTTTTTTTATGCGGGCTTAATTCTTAATGTAATTCTCAGCTTCGATGCCATCATTTCATTTAAGAACCCTGAAGGAGAATGGGGTCACATGAGCGTTGGTTCACTTGTACTTCTTGTGAGCTCAACACTCTTGTGGATGTATTCAGCGTCATGTCACTCTTGCCGACACACAATTGGTGGACGTTTAAAGAATTTCTCTAAGCACCCTATTCGCTACAAGTTGTGGAGTTGGGTTTCAGTACTAAATCACTCACATCAACAATATGCATGGTTCTCTCTCGCAGCCGTTGCATTTGCCGATATCTATGTCCGCCAAATTGCAACTGGCGCATGGACTAACTTCTACTTCTTCTAAAAGGGAAATCGACTATGACACTAGAACGCCATAAATACGATGTCCTTATCATCGGGGCCGGAGGCGCAGGTCTACGCGCAGCTGTTGAAGCGCGCGAATTAGGTCTACGTGTAGCAATCATTTGTAAGTCACTCTTTGGTAAGGCCCACACCGTAATGGCTGAAGGCGGCGCGGCAGCGTCAATGGGAAACGTCAACGACAATGACAATTGGCAGGTGCACTTTCGCGACACTATGCGTGGCGGAAAATTCTTAAATCATTATCGAATGGCCGAAATCCATGCAAAGGAAGCGCCAGATCGCATTTGGGAGCTAGAACTCTGGGGCGCGCTCTTTGATCGCACTAAAGAAGGAAAGATTTCACAACGTAACTTTGGAGGACATGAATATCCACGCCTTGCACACGTTGGTGACCGCACCGGGCTTGAACTCATTCGTACCATGCAGCAAAGAATCGTTGCTCTCCAACAAAAAGATGCAAAAGAGTATGGCGATGCTCAAATCAATATCAAAGTATTTGCAGAAGTAACAATCACCGACATTCTCAAAGAGAATGGAAAAGTTGCAGGTGCATACGGTTACCGTCGCGAAAATGGAGAAGAAGTTCTTTTTGAGGCGCCTGCAGTAGTTATTGCCACTGGTGGCGTAGGCAAAACATTTAAAATAACTTCCAACTCTTGGGAAGGCACAGGAGACGGCCACGCACTCGCGCTCAAAGCCGGTGCAAATTTGGTTGATATGGAGTTCTTACAATTCCACCCAACCGGGATGGTCTGGCCTCCATCTGTTCGTGGAATTTTGGTAACTGAATCTGTTCGTGGTGAAGGTGGTGTTCTTACCAATTCAGCTGGTGAGCGCTTTATGTTTAAGTACATTCCAGATGTATTTAAAGATAAGTATGCCGATAACGAAGAAGAGGCAGATCGTTGGTATCTCGATCAAGATAATAATCGTCGCCCACCGGAACTTCTCCCACGCGATGAAGTCGCACGTGCGATTAACACAGAAGTAAAAGCTGGACGAGGTTCAGAGCACGGTGGTGT
Source organism: uncultured Actinomycetes bacterium (assembly GCA_903844585.1). The sequence continues at coordinate 2,390 of CAIMUD010000232.1, forward strand.
TTTCCTCGATGTATCAAAGAGAATTCCAGCAGATGTAATTAAGAAGCGTCTTCCATCAATGTGGCATCAGTTCTATGAACTAGCAGGCGTTGATATTACAAAAGAACCGATGGAAGTCGGTCCAACTTGTCACTACGTAATGGGTGGCGTTGAAGTTGATCCAGATTCCACGGCTGCAGTTGGTGTGCCAGGGTTATTTGCTGCTGGCGAAGTTGCGGGTGGAATGCACGGATCAAATCGCTTGGGCGGTAACTCGCTCTCTGATCTATTGGTATTTGGTCGCCGTGCAGGAATCGGTGCATCGGAGTACGTAAAGAAGAACGGCGCTAATCCTGTAAATGAAAATACTATTACCGCTGCGGCTCGCAAGATCGAGGCTCCATTTGCCCGCGAAGGTGGAGAGAATTCATATTCACTTCATGCCGAACTTCAAGAAATTACGCAAAACCTTGTAGGAATTATTCGTACAGGTGCCGAACTCGAGGATGCTATTAAAAAGATTGCAGAGATTCGCACTCGAAGCGCAAACGTTGCAGTTGCTGGAGGCCGTAAATTTAATCCAGGTTTCCACTTAGCTTTCGATCTAGACAATATGTTGCTCGTCGCAGAAAGCACTGCAAAGTCCGCTCTTGCACGCCAAGAATCACGCGGTGGTCATACTCGCGATGATTTCCCAACGATGAACACTAAGTGGCGCCAATTAAACTTAATTTCAAGTTTTGATGGGGCTAAGGTAAGTGTCAAAGAACAAGGCCTTCCCGCTATACCTAAAGAACTCTTCTCACTGTTTGATATTCATGAACTGGAGAAATACATGACACCAGAAGAAGTTGCGAAAGGCGGTTCCAACTAATGGCACGCAAAGTAAATCTTCGAATCTGGAGAGGTGACTCAACAGATGGTGGGCTTAAAGATGTTCAGGTAGAAGCTAACGAGGGCGAAGTTGTTCTCGACCTCATTCACCGTGTCCAAGCAACACAAATGGGCGATCTTGCCGTTCGCTGGAACTGTAAAGCTGGCAAGTGCGGATCTTGTTCGATGGAAATTAACGGCAAGCCTCGTCTTGCTTGCATGACCCAAGTTGCGGCCTACGGCGAAGAAGAAACAATCACCGTTACGCCTCTTCGTGCATTTCCTGTCATTAAAGATCTCGTTACTGATGTCTCATTTAATTACCAGAAGGCCATGGAGGTCCCTTCCTTTGCGCCTCCGGCTGATTTAAAGCCAGGTGAGGCTCGTATGGAGCAAATTGATGTTGAGCGCTCGCAAGAATTTCGCAAGTGCATCGAATGTTTCCTTTGCCAGGATGTATGCCACGTGGTTCGCGACCACGAAGAGAATAAGAAATCTTTCGCAGGTCCGCGCTTCTTCATCCGTATCGCTGAGCTAGATATGCACCCGCTCGATACTTTGCGCAATCGCAAAAAACAAGCGCAAGAAGAGCATGGTCTTGGAATGTGCAACATCACCAAGTGCTGTACTGAGGTGTGCCCAGAACATATCCGCATTACAGATAACGCAATTATTCCGATGAAGGAACGCGTTGCTGACGTGAAATACGATCCAGTTCGTTGGCTTGGCTCAAAGATTCGCAAACGTGAGGGTATTGTTTAAGGCATGTCATTCCTGCTTGTCGGACTGGGTTCGATAGCAGGCTCGCTCTTTCGTTTTACACTCGGTATTGCTTTCTCGAACAGTAGTGACGGCACCCTTGCAGCAAACCTCATCGGTGTTTCTATTGCGGCTTTCTTACTTGTACTTATGGAGCGTCGTGGAATTACACAACTTCGCTGGTTATTGCTCCCAGGATTTTGTGGAGGTCTCACAACTTTTTCAGGCGTAACTGTTCTAGCTTTTGAAGGAGCCGGTAACGGTCTGCTCTACATTGTGATGACGGCAGTACTGAGTCTTTTAGCGGTGGTTGCCATCATTGCATTTGCACAAAGAGTTATTCCGGTGCGCGGATGAGAGCTTTATATGTTGCACTAGGAGCTGGTGTAGGTGGTCCTGCACGCTTTTTTATTGATACCTACCTTCGCAAGTTCTCTAACCGTCCATACGGAACTTTTGCGGTCAATGTTCTTGGATCATTTTTGATTGGGCTAACTTTTACTTCACATGGGCATTGGCACGAGTTGTTAGCGATTGGTTTTGCGGGAGCCTTCACTACGTGGTCAACTTTTATGCTTGATATCTATCTTGCTTGGAAATTGAAAGATTATCGCGAAGCGTTAGTAAATCTTTTTATATCGCTAGTTTTAGGGCTAGCTGCTGCTTGGCTCGGACTTCACATAACGCGGTAATTAGCCCGATAACTTCTGCATCCATTCTTCGATTTCATCTGGATGACGAGGAAGTCTCTGGCTTAAATTTCGGTAACCATCAGCTGTAACAACAACGTCATCTTCAATGCGAATTCCAATTCCGCGGTAGTGCTCTGGAAAAAGCTCATCATCGGGTTGAATGTAAAGCCCTGGCTCTACTGTTAAAACCATTCCTTCGCGAAGCACCCCATCTAGGTAGTTCTCCTTACGCGCTTGGGCGCAATCATGAACATCCATACCTAAGAAATGACTTACACCGTGCAGCGTCCAACGTTTGTGATTGCCAGATTCAAACTCCGATTGCAGAACTCCGAGTTCTCGCAACCCTCCAGCTAATACTTGCTGCGCCGCTTTATTAACATCTGAAAAGAGCGCACCCGGTTTTATGGCAGCAAAACCTGCCAACTGTGCTTCATAGACCAACATATAAAGAGATCGCTGAACTGCGCTGAACTTTCCATTAATTGGAAGTGTTCTTGTGATATCTGCCGTGTAGTAAGAGTTCATTTCTACGCCAGCATCGATAAGAATTAAATCACCAGATTTAACTTCTCCGTCATTGCGTATCCAATGCAGAACGCATGCATGCGAACCCGAAGCCGCAATCGTGTTGTAACCGAGGTCATTGCCTTCTAATCTGGCACGCCCGAAAAATGCAGCTTCGACAATTCTCTCTCCGCGGTTTGAATCAACTGCTGCAGGTAGCGCGGTGATGACATCGTTAAACCCCAGCGCTGTTGCATCTACCGCTCTTTGAAGTTCTTCTATTTCGTAGCTATCTTTAATTAGCCTCTGTTCCGAAACACAGGTTGCAAATTCAGCTTCGCGTGGATGTACAGAAATCGTTCGGTCTAAATACGCATCACAACCGCGAATCGTGAGCGTTTCTTTACTAAAACGAAGAAGTGATTCGAGCTCATCTACCTTCTTAACTTCTAATTGATAAACAGTTGATGCCTCGCTGAGAGTAAATCGACGACCCACCCAGAGTTCGCCGTATCTCGCATCCTTATAAAATGCATCCGTCTCACGCGTAGAGCGAGGATGAATGTAAAGGGTTGTGTTATGGCCGCCCATTTGATTCGGCTCCATAACAAGTACAGAATCTGCAGAAGCGTCCGGACCCTGCACGCCGCTGTAATAAGCAAAAGCGTTATGGGGCCGGAAGGTGTAATCAGTATCGTTTGAGCGAACTTTAAAGTTGCCTGCAGGTAGTACAAGGCGAATATTTGCAAATTCGGCAGAGAGCACTTGTCTGCGAGTGAAAGCGAAGGTCACAACCTCAAGTGGCTGGAGATCTTCTAACTTTGATTGGGCCCAACCACTTTGCATAAATTCTGCGAATTGGCCCGAAGAGCTCTCATCGTGTGCCCTATTAGAGGGTTTTGACTCTTCGTTCATAGATGTAAGAGTATCTAAGAAAGTTAAACGTTTGCGAGGTCAGATTCTTCAACAACGCGTAACGCTTGCGCCGCAATAGTCAGCGCTGGGTTCATCGCAGCTGATGACGGGAAGAAACCACCATCAATTAAATAAAGATTCTCGTGATCGTGGCTCTTGCAATACTGATCAACAACGCTGGTCTTTGGGTCATGTCCAGCCTTTACGGTGCCGCATTGATGGGCATTCATTGCGATGTTAAATGGTTGTCTAAAGACAGCTATGTAGCCAATCTTGTGGAGCAACCCCTTAACTCGCTTTAAGAGTTCGAGGTGAGTTTTCATAGAATTTGGGATTCGTGCAAGTTTTATCTGACCGCTTGGCGTAATTGTTACGCGGTTATTTGGGTCTGGAAAATCTTCATTCATGATTAAACACTCAACGCTGTACTTCGAAATGAAGTTCAGGATCGGTAGAGGCACTTTTGTCGCAAAGCTCTTCATCATAATTCCCTGAACTTTTCCAATCATTTGGAAAGTTCCTAGTGGATATCCCTTGCCACCATCTAAGTACCAATCAGTGAAAGAGATAGTCTTTTGAAAATTGTCGGTATTTTTACGACGGAAATCAATCGCAGCTAAGTGGCTGTTTACATGCATCATGTAGTTACGTCCGACTTGATCGGAGGAGTTAGCAACACCTGAACGCAACAGAAGCGCTGCCGTATTTACAGCACCGAGTGAGAGGACATACTTCTTGGCAAAGATTTGAATTTCTTTGCCGTCTTTCTCGGCGATCAAGTGATCGACTTTCTTGCCAGCCGCATCAAGCACGACTCGTGTGACCTTTGTGTGCATCATAAGAGTGGCGTTACCTGTAGCTAGAGCTGGGTTAACCGCATTAATTTCTGAATCAGATTTTGAATCAACTTTGCAGATAAAACCATCGCATGTTTTGCAGCGAATGCATTTCCCGCCAGCACCCATATCGATTCCCATGGAATTACCATGTGGATTAACGCCAGCTTTCTTTAATCGCGCTGCAAGTTCTGCCACATATGGTTCATTTTCGATTGCAGGAAAAGGAAACGGCTTGCTCTTCTTTGCACCATATTGGTCTTGGCTTGGACCGTGAACTTTGTATAACTCTTCTGCCTTGCAGTAATAAGGTTCGAATTCTTTATAGGAAAATGGCCATGCTGGAGATATTCCTTCTAGGTGCTTGGTTTCTTCAAAGTCGCTTTCGCTAAAGCGCGGGAGAGCGGCTCCATAAAGTTTGGTATTTCCGCCTACGTAATAATGAACACCAGGTTGAAAAGGCTTGTCATTTAAATCAAGCCAGTCTTCGGAGTTCTTATAACGGCCTTTAATGAAAACTTCAGATGGTGACCAGTTCTCTTCTTCTTTTGCGATCCGGCCACCGCGTTCAACAATTAATACTTTGACGCCTTTTTTTGCCAGCGCATAAGCAGTTGTTCCGCCGCCCATTCCAGAGCCAACAACAACCACATCTGTATCGATACGTTCAGACGTGGTCATTGTTGTTAACTTTATCTTATTTATGTTCGACTAGCGAACAGAAGTAAGGGCCTGGTCCTTCTCTTCAACCTTTAGAGCACCAGTCATGATTCCTACGACATCGCTCATTGAGTGAGTCTTTGGAGTTACAACAGCGGCGCGACGACCGAGGCGCTGAACGTGAATACGGTCAGCAACTTCGAACACCTGTGGCATGTTGTGTGAAATCAAGATAACTGGAATTCCGCGGTCACGAAGAGCTTGAATCAACTTAAGAACTTGCGCTGATTCACGCACACCGAGAGCAGCAGTTGGTTCATCAAGAATGATGAGCTTCTGACCGAATGTAGCTGCGCGAGCAACTGCAACGGCTTGACGCTGACCACCTGAAAGAGTTTCAACAGCTTGGCTAATGTTCTGGATGGTTCCAATACCAAGAGCCATGATCTCTTCTTTAGCCATCTTCTTCATACCTGATTGGTCGAGCATGCGGAAGATAGAACCAAGAGGTCCCTTCTTGCGGATTTCGCGACCAAGGAACAAGTTAGATGCAATATCTAGCGCAGGAGAGACCGCAAGTGTTTGATACACGGTTTCGATTCCTGCATGGCGTCCATCTTGAGGACGCTTAAAGACAACAGTCTCACCATCGATTTCGATAGATCCACCATCAGGAATTTCAGCTCCTGTTAGGCACTTGATGAGCGTTGATTTACCAGCGCCGTTGTCGCCAACTACTGCAAGTACTTCACCTGGGAAAAGCTGAAGGCTTGAGTCATCGAGTGCAACAACGCGACCATAAGTCTTAACTATGTTCTTAGCTTCTAGTACTGGTTTCTTACTCATGAACGTGCCTTTCTAATCCACTGGTCAACCGAAACTGCGAAGAGAATAAGAACGCCCACCGCCAGGATTTGGTAGTAAAGATCCACGCCAGCAAGGGTCAAACCGTTGCGGAATACGCCAACGAGAATCGCTCCAAGGAATGATCCGAAAATAGCTCCACGACCGCCGAAGAGTGAAGTTCCACCGATTACCACCGCAGTGATTGAGTCAAGGTTGAGATCTCCACCAACGTTAGGGCTTGCAGCAGTCACACGACCGATTTGAACCCACGCAGTAAATGCGAAGACCAAACCAGCAAGTGAGTAAACGCTCATGAGTACGCGGTTTACAGAGATACCTGCAAGGCGCGCTGCTTCGATGTCATCGCCAACTGCATATACGTGGCGACCCCATCCTGTGTAGCGAAGAGCGAAAGCAAGAATTAGGTAGAGGGCGATAACTGCGAGCACACCGGTTGTAATACGGAATGGACCAAGGTCGATGTACTTACCTAGTAGCACGAAGAAGGGGTCAACTTCAGTGTTACGTACTGTGCGTCCCTTTGAGTAAATCAAAGTAAGAGAGATGAAAATATTAAGTGTTCCGAGAGTAACGATGAAGGGAGGGAGTTTTACCTTCGTTACGAGGAATCCATTAAAGGCACCAGATGCGAGTCCGAGGAGTAACCCAAGGATGAAGCTAAGTACTGGAGGAACGCCATTTTTAAATGTCAACGTCGCCATAACCATCGCAACGAAGACTGTCATCGCACCGCACGAAAGATCAATTCCGGCGGTAAGAATAATAATTGTTTGTCCCGCAGCTACTGCTCCAACAATTGCAACCTGCTGAAGGATCAGCGAGAAGTTACTTGGAGTTAAAAAGTTTTCGTTAAAGCGACCAAAAACTATGAGGGCAATAGCTAGAACTATTGCTGAGCTAAGCCATGGGTATCGGTGGAGAGTGTTTTGAACTTTCGTTGCGAAAGACTCCCGATTCATAAATTCTTGTGCTGCGTCATACGCGACTTCGGTAGACATCTGACTCCCTCTAAATAATTACTTAAAATTTATTTACTTAAAAACTGGAATTACCCGTGAACTCTAATCGAAATTGTCCTAGTTGAGAAGAAGGCGGCTACCGAAGTAACCGCCTTCTTCCAATAACTATTAAATAACTTTCGTTATTTCTAGCTATTAACTAGAGATTAACCCCAAGCGTTTTCTAGACCGTAAGCAGAGTCTTGTGATTCAACTCCAGCTTGTGGGTCATCAGTGATAAGCGTTACGCCTGTGTCATAGAAGTCCTTACCAGAAGTAACTTCTGGCTTAGTTCCTGACTTAATGAGGTCGAAGATCGCCTGAACACCAAGTGATGCCATACGTAGTGGGTACTGCTGTGCAGTAGCTCCGATTACGCCAGCCTTTACGTTCTCAACACCAGCACGGCCACCGTCTACTGAAACGACGATTGCCTTCTTGTTAGCAGCCTGAAGTGCAGCGTATGCACCAGCAGCTGCTGGCTCGTTGAGTGTGTATACAACGTTGATGTTTGGATTCTTAGCAAGGAGCTTCTCCATGCCTGTACGTCCGCCATCTTCGTTACCAAGAGTTGCAACGTTTCCTACGATCTCGTAAGAACCTGAATTAATTCCCTTGTATGAACCCTTCTTAGCTTCGTCGCCCATGATCTTTGGATCTTTGACGTCAATACCGAAGCCCTTAAGGAAGCCGTTGTCGCGGCAGTAGTCAACAGTTACGTTCTTGTCATCAAAGATGTCAAGAAGCGCAATGATTGCCTTCTTTCCAGCGCCAAGCTTTGCATTTGCCCACTTACCAATTGCTTCACCAGCGAGACAGTTATCTGTCGCAAATGTGATGTCAACGATTGATGCTGGGTCTGTTGGTGTATCAAGAGCGATTACGAAAAGACCAGCTGCGCGAGCCTTAGTAATTGCATCATTAACTTCTGCTGATGTAGGAGTGATCAAGATACCTGCGTTCTTTGCAGAAACAGCGTTCTCAATTGCTGCGATCTGTCCTGCAGCATCTCCTTCTTCCTTACCAGCTGCGAGTGTTAGGTCTACGCCTAGTTCGTCAGCCTTCTTCTGTGCACCATCGCGCATTGCTACGAAGAATGGGTTAACAGTGTCTTTTGTAATAAGTGTTACGCCAACTTTGTCGCCGCCGCCCTTTGAGCTTGATGAACAAGCTGAAAGTACGAGCATTGACACAGCCGCTACAGCAACAATTGCTGTTGTACGGCGTGAGAATAACTTAGCCATGTATTTCCTCCTATAGGTGGGGTATAGCGTCGGCAACAATACCCAGCGCCCCATGATTGGCAAAGAATTTTTTCCCCTAAAAGGGGTAAATCAGGACATTGTTATACATTCTTTATATAGCGATGGCAGGATGTGCCCCTATCCCACCCTCTGAGACGGAAAGCCCAAAAGATGCCTATTGAGATTAATTCGCTCGAAGCCACCGCCGAACGGCTGAAGAAAATTTCAGAAAGTACGGATAAGCGAGTAATTATTGGCATCGTTGGAAAACCAGGTGCTGGAAAATCAACGCTCTCTGAATATCTCGGTAAGAAAATCGCATTTCCTGAGATGACAGTGGTGCCGATGGATGGCTTTCACATGAGCAATAAAGTTCTAATCGAACTCGGGCGTCTAGATCGCAAAGGCGCCGAACACACATACGACAACGCTGGGTATGTATCTTTGTTAAGAAGAATCCGCACTGAAGTAGATAAACCAATTTACTATCCAATCTTTCACCGCGAGATTGAAGAATCAATTGCCGGCGAAGGAGCAGTACTTCCGGAGACAAGAATTATTTTGACCGAGGGAAACTATCTACTCTATGACCAACTGGGTTGGGGAGAAGTAAAACCACTACTCGACGAAAGCTGGGTAGTTACAGTCAATGATGACCACCGAATCGCACGATTGATTGGTCGACATATGAAATTTGGTCGCAGTCAGGAAGAAGCGCGTGAGCGCTCGCTAGGGTCGGATGAGACAAATGCCAAACTTATCGAAACTACTTTTCCTAACGCAGATGTAATAGTTCATCTCGAGTAGAACTGAGCTTTAATTTTTTAGTTGGTTTAAAATTTTTGGGATAAATATCGAGATGAATGTAATGAGCGTCCCAATTACAACGAAGCCGCTAAGTCGCGCGTCATTTACAGGAGCGATTGCATCAATTAGTAGCGCGGTAAATAACTGCCCTGCGACGCTAAACATAATAAAATTCAAAACACCAAGCTCGCTGATCGTGTAAGTAGAGATAGCAATAAAAGTGAGCCCTAGTAACCCACCTGTATAAAGAAGAGGGTTAGTTGGGAACTCACCAACCTTGCCACCAAAGAAGGTTTTAATTGCAAGAAACAGAACAAGTAGCGCAGTCCCTGTCGCGAAGTTAAACCACGTAGTCACAATTGGTTGTTGCGTCAGTACATTAAATCGTCCATTGATGGCTTGTTGAAATGAAACGATAACGCCAATGGCTAGCGCCAAAAGAATGTAGAAGATATCGAATGAGCTCTGGGATAGTTTTGGGATTACAGCCACTGTTACGCCACAAAGAGTAGAAAAAGCGGTAAAAACTCGCAGCGCTGTTATTGGCTTCTTACCGCTAGGGGAGATGCCTAATTTATCAACGAGCAATGATGACGTTGTTTGACCCGCAACTAACGAAATAGTAAAAAGTGCAATTCCAATTACTGGCACTCCGGAACCTTGCGCAGCTAAGAAAAAGCCTCCACCTAAACCTCCAAGAATTTCCCATATTCGTATGTCTCGTCGGTGAATCGATTGAATAGTTCGGCGAAAGCTTGAACGGTTTGCGCGAGATGTCGCAACAAGAACGCAGAGAATTGACCATCCACTAAAGTTGGAGACGAATCCTGCCAGAATGCCATTCTCAAGATGTATTGCAAGGCGACCATTTACTCGCGATTGCAAGGCGGTCATGCCACCTACAAAAATTGCGAGCAACCCATACCAGCGCACCAAACGTGGGTCTTTATTGACGTGAAGATTGCGCATATCAGGGAGAATAGTACTTTTACGGTGAGCTACTTATTTGCAGCTAAGAAAAACCCGTTGTGAAAGACGACCAGCTAGCGATTGCAGCCGTGATTAATTTCACGCTTTCTGTCGATCATCGAAGCGTGGATGGTGGGCTTGAAGCAGAAGGGCTAAACTCATTCTCGAAGAGATTTGAAAATCCAATGTGGATGGTTTTGGGAGAAAAATGAAAACTCAGCTCTATATCGATGGCCAATGGCTAAATGGAACTTCTAAGTTGCCTGTTTATAACCCTTCAACTGGCAAAGTAATTGCAGAAGTTGAGCTTTCAAATGATGCATTGAGTGATCAAGCCATCGATGCTGCTTCAAACGCCTTCCCAAGCTTTGCGAAAAGTGCACCCCGAGTTCGCAGTGAAATTTTAAGAAAAGCATTTGAAATTATGATCGCAGAAGCTGATGAGATTGCAAAAATAGTTTCCATAGAAAATGGCAAAATTTTTGCAGATGCAAAAGCTGAAGTTATGTATGCAGCGGAATTCTTTCGATGGTTTTCTGAAGAAGCTGTACGTACCCCCGGAGATTTTAGAAAATCTCCAAGTGGAGATAAGCGCATCCTTGTAACTCATCAGCCAATCGGCGTCTCGCTTTTAATAACCCCGTGGAATTTTCCTGCGGCAATGGCAACTCGCAAAATCGGACCTGCTGTAGCTGCAGGTTGCACAATGATTTTGAAACCAGCTTCTGAAACTCCGCTCACGGCCCTCTATATCGTTGAAATTATGGAGCGTGCAGGTTTGCCAAAAGGCGTACTCAATTTTGTACTACCAGAAAAAAGCGGATCTGGAATTGCGCACATTCTTAAGGATCCACGAGTAAAGAATCTTTCGTTTACTGGTTCAACTGAAGTGGGAAGAATTCTCCTTCAAGCTGCAACCCAAAATATTGTTCGCACATCTATGGAGCTTGGTGGAAACGCACCATTTGTAATTCTCGATGATGCAGATGTAGATGCGGCAGTGCAGGGCGCAATGATTGCAAAAATGCGCAATGGCGGGGCTGCCTGTACAGCGGCGAATCGCTTTTATGTGGCACGGAATATTTCCGATGAATTCACAAGTAAATTTGCAAAGGCAATGAGCGGCTTAAAAATGGCCGATGGACTCTCAGACGGCGCGCAACTCGGTGCAAGTGTTTCGGTTAAAGAACGAAACAAGATAGCTGGACTTGTTGATTCAGCAGTTTCGTCCGGTGGAAAATTAGTTACCGGTGGAGAAATGCCCGCTGGAGATGGAGCATTTTATCCAGCAACGGTATTAGTGGTCGATAAGGATAATGAGATTTTAAAGAATGAAGTATTTGGACCAGTGGCACCGATAGTTATTTTTGATACGGATGAAGAAGCCATTGGCCTTGCTAATTCCACCGATTTTGGGCTGATTAGCTATATATATTCTGGAAATTTAACAAGAGCGCTCAGAGCCGCGGAAGCAATTGAGTCCGGAATGGTCGCAATCAACCGAGGCGTAATTAGTGATCCTGCTGCACCGTTTGGCGGGGTAAAGCAATCAGGCTTAGGCCGAGAAGGTGGTTTTGCAGGCATACATGAATTTCTTGAAACTAAATACATCGGTTTCGACCTGTAGAGTTATCACTACTTGGAGACGTCGCATAGCCCGGTCGAGTGCGCCTCACTGGCGGTTAGAACCACCTACCCGAGGCAGTAGCCTTTTTAATTGAAGTTCTGACTATCAGTTGTCCTCCTTTGTCAGCCAACATTTGCTTTAATGTGCGCATCAGAGGACTGGTTGACAAAGTAACCCACTTCTCGTAAGCCTGATAAAAATTATGCTTTTCCATTCCGATGCTTTTAGTTAAGGCGTATTATTGAATACATGCCGAAGAATTATGAAGAGAAACTTCGCTCAAAGGAGCAAGCGTCATTAGATGCTGCTTTAGCTTGGGGAAAAAGCCACGCTCCGCTAGATGGCGAAGAAATTTTTGAGGACGACTTAAATTTGGGTTTAGATGATTCCAAGACGGATGTCCCTGTCTATGGAAAAATTCGTAAAATTAACCCGAGTGTGCTTTCGACGATCAAACGGAATATTAGAGGGCAAAAGTTATTCGCTGTTATATATGCCAGTCAGATCAATGGGCCTTCTTATCTTGGGGGGGATGGGGTATGGAAAATTGCATTTAGGCAACAGATGCCAACTAGAGAATATGTGGTTGCCCTGACTAATTCGATGTGGATGGTTTTTTCTGGAGGTGGAAGAGAATTAAGAGGCTCTGGAGAATTCGAAAGAGTTGCTGAAGTTGTACGCACTAAAGGTGGAATCTCAGTAACCATGTTAAATGGGGAAAAAGTAATTTTTTATCAACTTGGAAGTGGGGATGATCTCCACAAAGGA
>CAIMUD010000233.1 GCA_903844585.1 uncultured Actinomycetes bacterium
ATTTTCCAGAGGCTCATTATTTAAGACTTGATAGTTCGCTCTCCAGAACAGAGCGGTACATGAATTTTTTACGAGTCGCTGCGGGTGAGACTTCCATTGTTATTGGGACCCGAAGTGCTGTGTTTTCTCCTATCGAAAATTTGCGGACGATTTTTATTCATAGAGAAACTTCGGAGTCGTTCTATGAGGTACGTTCGCCGGGCTGGAATGCAAGAGATATAGCGTTGATGCGTTCGGTTAATGAAAGTGTTTCGTTAGTTGTGACTGGATACTCGCCAAGTGCTGAAGTCGCAAGACTTATTGAAAGCAAATGGGTATCCGTTACAGCCAAGAAGGCGAGACTGACCGCACTTTCTTTCCAACAGCAAATGGGTGAGCTGCTTCCAAACAGAATATTCCCTGAGATACGCGAAGCACTTCGTCATGGTGCAGTTCTCTTTTTGACTCCTCGTAAGGGTTATTCGTCAGGGATGTCGTGCTCTAAATGCCGCAACGAAGCGCGTTGCGAATGTGGTGGGAAACTCTTAAAGAAGTCAGCGCGAAGCGCCCCCGAATGCTCACTTTGTGCAAAGCGCTATTCGCCATGGGTTTGTACTTGGTGCGGTGGCGATAAGCCTCATCTCTTAGGCCGCGGATCGGAGAGATTTGCTGAGGAGTTGGGCAGAGCATTTCCAAACGCTCCGATTATCTCTTCAGAAGGTGAACATATTCTCCGAGATGTTCCAGCTCGGTCTTCGATAGTTATTGCTACGCCAGGTTCGGTACCTTACGTTGAAGGCGGATACTTTGCAGTTGTTGTTCTAGAAGCAAATCGATATTTTGCGCAAGTAGATTTGCGCGCTCACGAGAGGGCTAGAGCTCAAATATTTCATGCTGCATCGAAAGTTAATCCCAAAGGTAAAGTTCTGATCGTAATAGCTTCGGATCACCCGATTACCGCCTCAATTTCTAGGTGGAGTCCGTCGATACTGTCTATGAGAGATTTACAAGAACGTGAGGATGCTGGACTGCCACCGTATTTCAGATCCATAGAAGTTATTTCAGAAACTCGAGAGGCAACACTTGTTGCGAATGGTTTTAAGAAATCGGTACTAGATGGCAGATTGCCCGCCTCTACAAGAGTGCTAGGTCCTGCAGGAATTGCAGACGGTATGGCGAAAATTATCCTGCTAGCCAATTTGAATGATTCACCCTTACTAATCGAATTTATCCATGAATTTGCTCGCAAGAGAAGTATCGGAAAAAAGAATTCACTTAAATATCGCGTTGACCCCTACGCACTCACATAGCCAACACCTTACTTAATCAACGAGTGAGTTAGAATGAGCTCATGTCTATTCAGCCGATACGTCTCTTTGGGGATCCTGTACTGGTCACGCCAGCTTCGCCTGTGGTTGATTTCGACAAAGAACTTCGCACCCTCGTCGCAGATCTCACACAAACGATGCAAGAAGCTCCTGGCGCTGGGTTAGCTGCTCCGCAAATTGGAGTGCCGTTGCGTGTCTTTGTCTGGGACGTTGACGATGAACTAGGTCACCTTATTAATCCCAGTCTTGATCTCAGCGATGAGATGCAAGATGGCGAAGAAGGGTGTCTTAGTTTTCCAGCACTTAGTTACGAAACTCCACGCGCTATGAGGGCAGTAGCTAAAGGTTGGAATATGTACGGTGAGCCAGTAACTGTAGAAGGAACAGAGCTCTTAGCGCGCGCTCTTCAGCACGAGACCGATCATTTAGATGGCATTGTCTTTATAGATCGATTATCGGCCGAGGATCGAAAGTTGGCTATGAAAGAGATTCGAGAGTCAGAGTGGTTTGGAACTGCAATTGATTCAGGTCTTACTCCAACTTTTAAAGTATCGCCTCATCAGATGTTCGGGCAAGGTCTGTAGTGCGTATTGCCGTTGCGGCCACGCCGCTTGTAGCAATACCAACTCTTGAAGCGCTATCGGCTTCAACTCATGAGTTAGTTGCAGTGATAACTCAACCAGATCGTGCCGCAGGTCGAGGAAAAGAGATGCGCCAAAGTGAAGTTGGAAAATGGGCTACCTCCAATGGTATTCAACTTATAAAACCAAACGACCCATCAGAATTGTTGGAGATCTCTAAGGCAGTTGATTGCGTCATCACCGTTGGTTACGGGGTTCTTCTGCCGGCAGAAGTTTTTAACGCTCCAAGATTTGGATATCTCAATTTACATTTTTCTCTGCTGCCAAAATGGCGTGGGGCTGCTCCCGTGCAACGGTCAATACAAGCCGGAGACGCAGTAACTGGGGTAACGGTTTTCAAACTCGATGAGGGTATGGACACTGGACCGATTTACATTCAAAAGACGCTATCGATTCCAGCGGATTACAGATCTTCAGAGTTGTTTCGAGAGTTGAGCATCTTGGGGGCTAGTGCTGTTCTTGAAGCTTTGGTTAAGATCGATGGCGATGAAGATCCAATTGCTCAGACAAATAGCGGTGCTTCAAGGGCCCCTAAAATTTCGAAAGACGATGCACGCATAGATTGGATTCGCACTTCAGATGAGATATTGCGAGATGTAAGAGCATTTTTTCCGTCCCCGATCGCATGGACAAGTTTTCGTGACGAAACGATACGAATTGAACGAGCTGTCATTTCCCACGAAAAATTAAGACCTGGAGCCCTTTCTGCGAGCTCCGATTCTCTGCATGTTGGTACGGGCGATGGATCACTTCAAATTATGCAACTGACTCCGGCAGGTAAGAAGTCCGTTGATGCAAAGTCATGGCTCAATGGCGCCCGCATAAGCAGTCAGGACAACTTTGTCTAAAGGCCGAAGTTCCTCATTTAAATCTCCTAAACCAGATGCGCCCAGGCTTTTAGCCTTTGATTTACTTACAGAGGTCAATCGTAATGACGGCTATTCAAATCTTCTCTTGCCCCAAGCTTTAGCGGCTTCAAAGTTTGAGGGTAGAGATAAGGGCTTTGTCACTGAGTTGCTATATGGAGCTTTGCGCATGCAAGGGCGACACGATTACATACTTGGCCAGGTTAGTGATCGTCCATGGAATGAAGTTGATTCAGGAATCGTTGACATCTGCAGACTTGGATCGCACCAACTTTTTGAGATGCGCGTGCCGACACATGCTGCGGTTTCTGCATCCGTAGAAGTTGCACGGAAGGTTTTAGGGGAGTCGAAAGCATCCTTCGTCAATGCACTGCTTCGTAAAGTAAGTGCACAAACATTAGATCAATGGCTAGAACCAGTAAATGCGATGACAGACGAGGTCCAAAGACTTTCTATCCTTTACTCGCATCCGGAATGGATAGTTTCAGCGTATTTCGATTTACTAAAGAACTACGAAGAGGTCGAAAGCGCTCTTGCCGCAAATAATGTACCTGCACAGCCAACTTTTGTTTCATGGCCAGGGCGTTCAACTCAAGATGAGTTCATAGCTCTCGGAGGCCAGGCAACCAATTTTTCACGGTACGGGGCGCGAGTTGACATAATCCCAAGCGAGTTAGAACCCGTAATTAGACGACGTGCAGGTGTGCAAGATGAAGGCTCTCAATTAGTAGCTCAAGTCTTTGCCACCGCTGCCGCAGAAAAGATGACGTGGTTGGATATCTGTGCGGGACCTGGAGGTAAAGCTGCCCTGCTTGCGAGTATTGCCAAAGTTGAAGGCAAAGTATTTACAGCCAATGAATTGTCCAAGCCTCGATCAGCCTTGGTTTCACAAGTTGTAGATGGCGCACGAGTTTGGACTGGAGACGCGCGGTTGATTGCAAGCCACGGAGAAACCTTTGATGCGATTTTAGCTGATGTACCTTGCACTGGTCTTGGAGCGTTGCGTCGTCGTCCCGAAGTGCGATGGCGCAGGTCCGTAGTGGATTTGCGTGCGCTTACAGAGTTGCAACGCGAAATTGCTGAAGCATCAATTGGGGTGCTAAATGTTGGAGGAATTTTTGGATACGCAACATGCTCTCCACATTTGGCTGAAACTAGAATCGCTGTCGCAGATATATTAAGAAAACATCCCGAACTTCGGAAAATTGATATTGCTGAGTACCTACCATCTAATCTAGAAGGGGCTACATCAGATGGTGCAATGGCGCTTTGGACCCATAGACATGCCACCGATTCGATGTTTCTCGCTCTTTTCGAGAAGGTCTCGTAGGCTAAATATATGAATAACGAAATTCGCATTACACCAAGTATTTTGAACGCTGATTTCAATAATCTGGAGAAGGAGATCAAGCGCATTTCGGAGGTTTCAGACCTATTGCATTTAGATGTTATGGATAACGTATTCGTGCCTAATTTTACCTTTGATTTTGGCTCCGCAAGTGAACTCATACAAAAAAGCTCTCTTCCGGTTGACGCACATTTAATGGTCGCTGATGTCGATGCAATAGCCCCGCGCTATGCAGAATCTGGCTGTGCAAGTGTGACTATCCACGCAGAGGCAACTTCAGATATTGGGGGGACTTTAAGGGCTATAAGATCTTCAGGAGCTCGGGCGGGTTTAGCTCTTAAGCCTGCAACAAATTTTAAGAGCTTTGAAAAGTATTTGGACGATGTCGATATGTTCTTAGTTATGACTGTAGAACCAGGTTTTGGTGGTCAAAAATTCATGACTGATATGTTGCCCAAAATTTCAGAGATTCGCGGGGTAATTGGTGATAGACCAATTTGGCTTCAAGTAGACGGTGGCATATCAGAGGTAACAATTGCGATGGCTGCAGAGGCCGGAGCAGACACATTCGTCGCCGGAAGTGCGGTTTTTAACTCCAAAGATCCAGCAGGTGTAGTGAGTTCATTGCGCGCGTTGGCGCAGGCTGTGCAAAAATAGGACACACGTTGTTCCGGGGGTCGGCGTAATTCCGAACCGGTGGTTAAAGTCCACGACCCGTTAGAGGCCATCTAACGGTTGATTTGGTGAAATTCCAAGACCGACAGTTAAAGTCTGGATAAAGGAACAGGGCCTCAATTTCTATTGCTCTTTTTTGGGTAATGAGCCTGAAGGTTCTGATCAAACGTCCACGGAACCTTTATTTGAAAGGTTCACATCTATGTCTATTCTTCAATGGTTCTTTGAAGCAACCATCCATTTTGGTTCTAAAACTCTTGCTGTTCGCGAAATTGTTGGTGGTGTGCTTGGAATTACAAGTGCATTTCTAGGAATGAAACGCCTGGTACTTGCTTGGCCAATCGGGATAGTTGCCGATGGTCTTCTCTTTACTGTTTTTCTGGGAGCGGTCTTTTCATTTGGCGATTCAGCTCAACACGCTAATTTCTACGGACAAGCAGGAAGAAATCTTCTTCTCATCATCGTAAGTATTTATGGCTGGATACGTTGGGCCAACCATAAACGAAATGGCGGTTTGGCTACACCAGCAGTGAGCCCACGATGGACTACAGCAAAGGAAAAAGTCGTTCTACTGCCATCGATAGTTATTTTCTACCTTTTGTCTTACCAGCTCTTCAAGGCGTTGGGTGAATCAGGCACTTGGCTACTCGTCGATACTTGGATTTTCACCGGTACCGCTCTTGCAACATTCGGTATGAGTCGCGGATATGTTGAATTTTGGTTGGTATGGGTTGCAGTCGATATTGTGGGAGTTCCATTTGCTTTCAGTAACGGCTATTACCCAACTGGAACTCTATATGCGCTCTATTTGCCCTTTGTTATCTGGGGATTCTTCTC
>CAIMUD010000234.1 GCA_903844585.1 uncultured Actinomycetes bacterium
GGCCATTGCAGGTATCTCACAAATGGTTATTAGTAATTCAATGACTACGACGATTCCAAAAAAGATAGAACTTACGCCGACCACTGCAGCAACTCAATCTCCAGCTGCCTCATCGACACCAACAGCCTCAGCAACACCAGCGCCATCAAAAACTGCGTCAGCACCAGTAGTAGTACCAAGTGCCGGCGGGGTAAAGATTCTTGTGGCAGCGGCTCGTGGTAGTGCAAGTATTGAATTTGTTGTAGATGGCGAGTCGCAAGGAAAGAACAAAATATTTCAAGGTGAGACGAAGACATTTAGCGGAACAAAATCAATAAGTTTTTATGTTAGTAATGCTGGAGATCTGGATTTCACACTCAATGGGCGCAAATTAGCCCCACTTGGCGTCCATAACGAAGAGGTTCGCAAGACTTTTCGCGTAGGTGAGTAATTTTAGAAGGCCATCGCTGTAGCATCTGACAAATGAGTCGCACGGTAGCCATTGTCACTATGGGCTGCGCGCGTAATGAAGTTGACTCTGAAGAGTTAGCTGGCCGCCTTGCAGCTGATGGCTGGACTCTCGTTGATGATGTCGAAGCAGCAGAAGTTGCAGTTATAAATACATGTGGCTTTATTGAGTCCGCAAAGAAAGATTCAATTGACGCGCTTTTGGAAGCAAATTCACTTAAAGGCCATGGCACTACAAGAGCTGTGGTTGCAGTGGGTTGTATGGCTGAGCGATATGGCCAGGAGTTAGCTAAAGCGTTACCCGAAGCAGATGCAATTTTAGGTTTTGATGATTACCAAGATATTTCGGCAAGGCTGCAATCCATTGTCTCTGGAAATGCGCACACGCCACATGTTCCGCGCGATCGACGCGCACTGTTGCCGATTGCGCCCGCAGAACGCGCAGCAACAAAAGAAAGTAACCATACATCTGCTGTGGGCGCTGGTGGATCGCTCTTTCGAAAGCGACTCGGAAATGCGCCGTGGGCGCCACTTAAGATCGCATCAGGATGCGATCGCAGATGTTCCTTCTGTGCGATTCCATACTTTAGAGGTTCATTTATTTCGCGCCATCCCGACGAACTTATAGAAGAAGGTAAATGGCTGGCAGACCACGGAGTGAGCGAGCTCTTCCTAGTCAGCGAGAACACAACGTCTTACGGAAAAGATCTCGGTGACCTCAAGCTGATGGAGAAAATACTTCCAAGTTTTGCCTCTATTGAAGGAATCGAACGCGTGCGCCTGTCCTATCTGCAACCAGCTGAAATGAGACCATCACTCTTGCAAGCGATGGTTGAGACTGAGAGAGTCGCGCCATATTTTGATTTATCTTTCCAGCACGCAAGCCCAACAGTTCTGCGCAGGATGCGTCGCTTTGGAGATTCTGAAAAGTTCTTGCACTTGATTACGCAAATTCGAGCGCTGTCTCCAGAGGCTGGAATTAGATCTAACTTTATAGTTGGATTTCCAGGCGAGACGCAGGGCGACTATGACGAGCTAGCCGAATTCATTAGCGCGGCAAAATTAGATGCAGTTGGAATTTTTGGATATTCGGATGAAGATAATACCGAGGCTTTAGATTTGAGTAACAAGGTTGAAGGCGAAGTAATTCGCGAGCGGGTAGAAGCGTTGTCTTCTCTAGCTGATGAGATGGTTTCAATTCGAGCAACAGGTCGCATTGGTGAAAGCGTTCGAGTACTGATTGAAGATGAAGAGCTGCAAGAGGGACGAGCTGCGCATCAGGGTCCAGAAGTCGATGGCACTACCTCATTCATCGGGACGGAGTTTAAATCAGGTCAATACATTGATGCCGTGGTTATAGATTCAATGGGCGCGGACTTGGTTGCCAAAGCTCGATGAACTTCCCACGATTTATCACACCAAATTCGCTCACGTTAGGGCGCATTGCACTTATTCCTCTTGGTGTTTGCGCCCTCTTTAAAAATGGTGGCGACGATTACACATGGCAAATCATTTCTTGGTGGATATTTTTTCTTCTAGGCATGACTGATATTTATGATGGAAAGCTAGCAAGAAGTAGAGGACAAGTTACTGAACTAGGCAAATTCTTAGATCCAGTTGCGGATAAAGTGCTGATCGGTGCGGCAATGATTTCGTTGGCAATTCTTGATCGCTTTCCATGGTGGATGGTTTTTATCATTTTGACTCGCGAAATTGGGATTACCATTTTTAGACTCTCAATTGTTAAGAAGGGTGTAATCGCGGCAAACCGTGGCGGAAAGATTAAGACTCTCTTGCAAAATTTTGGGGTCAGTTTTTACATACTTCCGCTTTCGACTTCACTTTATGGATTTAGAGATGCCTTCATGCTCGTTGCAATTTTTCTAACTATCGCAACTGGCGCTTACTATGTACGATCGGCTTTCAAAGCTTCACCAGGCCAAGCATCACCAATCCGTTAGCGTTCACAGGAGGGATTAAGTAATGGCAATTACTGAAGAAATTATTAGCCTTACTGCAGAAATTCACAAAGCTCTCCGCGAACGTAACGAAACACTCTCAACTGCAGAATCAATCACTGCGGGAGGGTTGAGCAATGCACTGACAAATGTGCCCGGTGCTTCAGAAGTATTTCTTGGAGGAGCTGCGGCATACCATCCAAGTATTAAAGTTTCACTTCTCGGAGTTAGCGAAGAAACCATTGCAAAGCACACTGTATTTAGCCAAGAAGTCGCTGTTGAAATGGCGCAAGGCGCGTTAAAAACTTTTGGCACAACTTGGGCGATTGCAACGACTGGCGTTGCCGGACCTGGGCCGGCCGATGGAAGGGCAGCCGGCAGCGTATGGGTTGCCATCGCTGGGCCCATCAACCAGACAATGGAACTCGACCTAGCCGGCGAGCGTGAAGTCGTGCGAAACGCCACGATTGCCAGCGCGATTGCTGCCTTTGCCCGTATTCTTAGACATAGAAAAACGAACGAGAAAAACTAAAAAGAATAACTAGCCAGGTTTGGAGTTGCGATGACACTTTTGCGTGAAGCAGTCGGACAGACGCTTCGCCTTGCTCGCACCGAACAATCGCGCACTCTTCGAGACGTTGCAAGTGATGCTCGTGTATCTCTTGGTTACCTCTCAGAGGTTGAGAGAGGGCAGAAGGAAGCTTCATCGGAGTTATTGAATTCGATCTGCGAAGCACTTGGTTTAACTCTCTCATCAGTTATCACTGATGTATCACTTGAAATAAAGGCGCGAGAGAGCGCGAAGTTGTCCGTTGTCGACGCAGCCTAAATACGCAACCCAGGGCGTTATCCACCGTCGCACAGAAGCTGCGATACTCGAAGGTACTAAAAAACTTATCGCCAAGCTTGGTCTTTCTAATATTTCCATGATTGAAATTGCCGACGAATCTCAAGTCTCTCGAGCAACTTTATATAACCATTACCGTGACAAAAGCGCAGTTGTTCAAGCACTTATTGCAAGTGAAGCTGATCGCCTTATCGAAATCGCAGGTCACGCGAGTTCGGCAGTTGAGGCGCTAGAAAATATTTCGATCGCAATTTCAAGTGATGGCGCCCTTGCATCAATGCGCGCTCATGACAAAAGCGCTCTGACGGATCTGCTTTCTCGCTCTGAACACAAGCTCTATCTCGAAATTGCTACGTGTATTTTTTCACTCACAAAATCGGAGGCTGGTACTGGGCTTGCAATGCGATGGCTAATCGGACAAGTGAGCCAACCTGTGACTCCCCAACAATCTCGCGAACAAGCACAACTCTTGGTGCAGCAAAGTTAGTCTTGTTAGACAAAGCTGAGTTTGGTAGCCAAAAGTAATGCGTATCTCCGACCTTAAAGAACGTATCACTCTCTCGTTTGGCCCGGAGTGGGCGCCATCGTTTTGCAAAGATATTGCGATTTCAGAGCTTGGAAGTCGTAGCGTTGATCAAGCGCTCCACGATGGATTTGAAGCTGATGAAATTTGGAAAGCCCTTGTCAAATCTCATCCCAAAGAGACTGAGAAGTACTGCTAACTTATCCGGTTACTAACCCTCATCTTTTTCATGTGCAATAACTTCTAGGATCCACGGATTAAAGCTATCCCACTGGATAAGAGCACATGAGTAGTGCTTATTGACGATATCGCGAACATCGCGCGGAGTCTTAGGAGTTGATTTGTTTACAAGTAGTAGTCGCACCACTTCGCCCCTAGTCTTCTTAGACATGTGGGTTATCACTCGCTTTGCGCCATTTATATTCTGGAAGACTCGGATTTCAATACAATTTTTATTCGGTGCGCGCCACACGCCTTGATAGGTCGAAGATCTGCAATCGATAATGAGCTCTTCGCGCCTTGGATCAAGGAACTCCGCAACTTGAGCCTTCATCTTTGAATTTTCAATCTTGGCTTTGTAACTCTTGATTTTTTCCAGCGGCCCAATTGCTCCGTACTTTGCAGAGATAATGACCAGTGCGCCTTCGCCCTTTTTCTGGGCAGCTTTACTCAGGGTCGCCCAACTCA
>CAIMUD010000235.1 GCA_903844585.1 uncultured Actinomycetes bacterium
CATACGACAGCTCCCGCATATGCAATGACACCGCGATCAATTCGGCCTAGCGCATCTTTAACTATTGGCGAAAGGTGTGGTGATGCAATTGCAATCTGCCGCAATAAATCAATTATTTGTTTCATCGAACGGACAAAATCCCCCACCGTTAAATCAGTTCCTTTGAGTATTGCCGTTAATGAGTGTCCACTGGCCCATCTATAAGACGCCCAACAGAAGCCGGCATCAGGTTCACGAATTGGTTCCAACCCTAATTCAGTCTCTAAGTCATTGATTTCGATCCAAACTTTGACTAGATCTGAAAGCACTTCCTCCACATGTCCTCTAGGAAGTTTTGGTGGACCATCCTTCCGACTCTCATAAACGAATACTGAAACTATTGAAACCAACTCGGCGGCAGTGAGTTGGCCGAAACCCTCACGTCGAATCATTTCGGCAATCAAAAGATCGGTCTCACCATAAATCTTTGAAAGCAACTTACCATTCGTAGTAATGATGTCATTGTTCAAGTATCCAAATTTTTCGAGCATTACCTTAATCAAATCAAATCGGCGAGCAATTACGTGGGTTCGATTGGCTACGCGAGCATTTAATCCGTTGTTTTCTCGTCGCAATCTATCTGCGCGTTCCGCAATGCGAGCGTGGGTTTCACGATCGCTACACCCATGACAGGCATGGTTTCGAAGCGCCTTGCGTGCATCAGCAATCTTCTCTTCCTCAAACTCTCGAGCTTTACGTCGCTTGGTAGAGAGTCCGCGTTCTAGTTCCTTAATCTCGAAACGGATTTGAGCATATTCAACGAAATCTCCAAGATGACAGTTGATCTCCTCTTCTAATTCGGCGATCGCATCGTTGTTTCGCTTAATTTGACGAGCTAGTCCAACGACGGCTTTATCAGCCTGAAATTGTGCAAAAGACGACTCCAATGAAGTTCGAGCACGTGCTGCTCCAAATTGAGATATGAGATTAATAGTCATGTTATATGTTGGTTTGAAAGAGCTCTTTAGAGGATATGTTCTAGTTGACGCCAATCCAGCTGCTGAAGCGCTGTCGATATCTTTATTCCAAAGAATTACTGCATTACCCTCGATATCAATTCCACGGCGACCAGCACGTCCGGTTAATTGTGTGTATTCACCTGGCGTAACTGAAACATGCGATTCACCATTCCATTTAGTCAGCTTCTCTAAAACCACAGTGCGAGCTGGCATATTTATGCCCAGCGCCAAAGTTTCCGTAGCGAATACTGCCTTTATTAGTCCTCTCTGAAACAACTCTTCAACACACTCTTTAAACGCTGGAAGCAAACCCGCATGATGTGAAGCAATCCCCCGCTCCAATGAATCGACCCACTCATGAAAGCCGAGAACTACTAAATCATCTTCCGGTAGGGACTTAGTTTTCTCCGATATAACTTCGCGTATTTGAGATCTTTCTTCGGCATTTGTCAGGCGTAAACCAGCAGCCAAACATTGCTTAACAGCACTGTCACATTGGGCGCGAGAGAAAATAAAAGTAATTGCTGGAAGCAGACCTTCTCGATCCAATTTTTCGATAACCTCGGCTCGTCCAAGAGTTTTTATCGTCGGAGTTATTTGTGAACTATCGCGCCAGTTTCGTTTACCTCCACCGTTGCTGTATTTAGTTCTTACTGAGCGTAAGGACTCTTTCTCTAATCTAAGAATTTCTGGATTTACTTTGCTACTAGAAGAGAAAAGATCCAACAGACGATTACCAAAGAGAACATGCTGATAAAGCGGAACTGGGCGGGTTTCGCTCACAATTACTTGCATTTCGCCTCTAACAGTTTGCAGCCAATCTCCAAATTCCTCTGCGTTAGAAACCGTTGCTGACAACGCAGCTACCTGAATGCTTTCCGGTAGGTGAATCAGGATTTCTTCCCAAACCGCACCGCGAAAGCGATCAGCAAGGTAGTGGACTTCGTCCATGACCACATAACGCAGATCCGTTAACGTCGAAGATGCAGAGTAAATCATGTTACGGAGAACTTCAGTTGTCATAATTACGATTGGTGCTTCGGAATTGATGCTGGTGTCTCCGGTCAGAAGGCCTACGTTGTTCTCGCCGAACATAGCCGAAAGATCTTGGAATTTCTGATTGGATAGCGCTTTTATTGGCGTCGTATAGAAACACTTTTTCCCCGACTGCATTGCGAGGAAAGCTGCGAATTCACC
>CAIMUD010000236.1 GCA_903844585.1 uncultured Actinomycetes bacterium
TGAAATAATCTTCTGACCTTCGCGACGTGCTGCTTGAGCAATTGCAGCAGCTTCTTGACGTTTTTCTTCAAAGATTGCTTGAGCTTCTCGAGTTGCGTCACGAGTAATTGAAGCTGCTTCAGACTCTGCAGTGGTGATGTACTTACGACCGCGAGCTTCTGCACCAGCAAGAACCGTGCGAGCTTTATTTTCTGCATTTTCAACTGCATCTCTTGCAGAACCCGATGCTTCCTTAATTAATCGTTCTGCAGCAGAAATCGCCTTTGATTCACGGGCTTGCGCAGACTTAATCATCGACATTGCAGTCTCTGTTGCCAAGATTTCAAACTCTTCGCGACTAAGTGAAGTTACATCTCTACGTGAACGTAGATCTGAAAGTTGTGATTCGAGTTCGCGAATTCGATCTACTGAATTAGGTGCAGCAGATTCAGTCTCTTTGAAACCGACCCAGTTAAGGAAAGTGTTCTTCTCGCTCATGTGCATAGATTAGGGCACTAACGGGGCTTACAAAAGTGGCTGCGGGTGAGCGCAGCAATCACCCCCGATATATGGCTATCGATACGGCTAAGTACTGAGATACCCACGCGGCTAAAACGAAGATATGAAAGAGCTCGTGGAAGCCAAAATATTTAGCGTTTCTGCCCGGCAGCTTCAAGGCATAAAAAATTGCGCCAATTGAGTACAGCAGGCCGCCGATAAGAACAGGAAGCAGAACCCAAAGCCCGCCTTCGCGGTACATCTGCGGCGTATAAAGAACTGCGACCCAGCCAAGGACTAAGTAATTGGCAACATAAAGCCAGCGAGGTGCACCAATCCAAAAAACCCGAACAGCAACGCCAATGAGCGCACCAGTCCAAATAACGCTCAAAAGAATTGTTCGGTCGCGTCCACTCAAAAGAGACACAGCAAATGGTGTGTACGAACCTGCAATTAATAAGTTGATATTTGCATGATCTAAGCGCCGCCAAATTTTCTTCTTTGCAGGAGACCATGGAACTCGGTGGTAAATGGCAGAAACGCTAAAGAGGGCAATTGCAGTTAGGGAATAAAGAGCTACTGCAAATTTAAAAGAATCTCGGCTTAGAATAAAAAGAACAAGCGAAGCAACAATTACTACGGGCGTTGCACCTAAGTGAAACCATCCACGTAGCTTCGGAATCGTTGCTCCGCTTGCTTTATCAAGCTCGGTCATACGCTAACAGTACGCCAATAGAGAGGATTAACCTTTAGCGGCCTTAAAGCCAACTTCCAGATCTGCCTTAATGTCGTTGATATTTTCAAGACCAAGGCTTAAGCGTACGAGCCCTGGGGTGACTCCAGCAGCTAGTTGCTCCTCTGCACTTAACTGTGAGTGAGTTGTAGTTGCAGGATGGATGACTAGTGAACGCACATCACCAATGTTTGCAACGTGGCTAAATAATTTGAGCGATTCAACAAACTTCTTACCAGCCTCAACACCGCCCTTGAGTTCGAAAGAAAGTACTGAACCCGAACCTGCAGGTGAGTACTTCTTAGCAAGTGCGTTGTACTTGGAAGAAGGAAGTGATGCGTAGTTAACTTTTTCTACGCTCGCATGAGATTCAAGCCACTTTGCAACTTCCTGTGCATTTTGAATATGTCGCTCCATGCGAAGGCTAAGAGTTTCAAGTCCTTGTGCGAGTAACCATGCATTAAATGGTGAAACAGCTGCTCCGATATCACGAAGGAGTTGAAGGCGAATCTTGAAAATGTATGCAAGATTGGCACCGAATGCAGATCCGACGCCGAGGGCTTGTGCAAAGACAAGGCCGTGATAGCTAGGGTCTGGTTCGTTAAAGTTTTTAAAGCGAGTTGGATACTTTGCATAATCAAATTTTCCAGAATCCACAATTGCACCAACAACTGCATTTCCATGGCCTGAAAGGAACTTAGTTGCTGAGTGAACTACTACGTCGGCACCATATTCGATTGGTTTGATAAGGAATGGAGTCGCGACAGTGTTATCAACGATGAGTGGAACCCCAAACTCATGCGCCACCTTGGCGACAGATGCGATATCCAAAATTTCATTCTTTGGGTTAGCGATAGTCTCACCGAAGAATGCCTTCGTATTTTCACGAGTCGCTTTGCGCCAAGATTCTGGATCTTCTGGATTGTCAACGAATGTAACTTCGATTCCAAATTTAGGAAGCGTGTAATGGAACAAGTTGTATGTTCCACCGTAAAGGCTTGGGCTAGAGACAATATGGTCGCCTGCTTCTGCAAGGTTCATTACTGCAAATGCAGTTGCCGCAGATCCCGAAGCAAGTAGAAGAGCGGCAACTCCGCCTTCTAGCGCTGCAATTCTCTGCTCAACTGCATCTTGGGTTGGATTCATTATGCGGGTGTAGATATTTCCTAGCTCTGCAAGGCCAAAGAGATTTGCTGCATGAGTTGTGTCGCGGAATTGATATGCAGTTGTTTGGTAGAGCGGAAGTGCGCGTGCGCCAGTTGTTGGGTCCGCGCTCTGACCAGCATGAATCTGCAAGGTTTCAAAAGACCACTGCGTTGTATCTGACATTAGTGACTCACATTCGCTAGAGAATAAAAAGCATCGGCATAGCTTTAAGGTGCAAAAAATAACAAGAATGGAAAAATAGTTCTCACAAGTGATTTGTTGCTGCAACCTACTTGCACAGACCCCTTACCGGCGAGTAATCGTTTCAGCCCCCAAATCTGCAATTTTGGCAGTTGATTTATGCGTAAGCAGATCGCTCAAATCTCAAAAATGATGCAAATGCTTTGCATTTCAAAGTGCAATTTGAGCCGTGAAGGGGCACAATTTTGCCAACCATTTGGCAATGGAGCTCCTCGAGGGTTGCATTTTCATAAGGCCAAAAGCCACAAGGCTTTTAAAACTCTTGGAGGAAATTAAGGATGCTATCTCTTACTAGCAATCAATGGAACCTCGTCTATAACGTATTTTCGTTCGGACTAGTTTCAATGCTCGCATGCACGATCTACACACTCGTGTCACAAGGTCGCGTACTTCCTAAGTATCGCAATGCACTAGTTATGTCATCAATGGTTACATTCATCGCTGGCTACCACTACATGCGAATCTTCAACTCTTTCAATGAAGCATCAAAGGATATGGCAGTAAATGTTTCAGGAAGCCAAGGCGCTTTCAACGAGGCATACCGTTATGTTGACTGGCTTCTTACAGTGCCGCTACTTCTTGTTGAAGTAATTGCAGTACTTGCTCTAACAAAAGAAGTTTCACGCTCATTGATCATGCGCCTTGTCCCTGCATCTGCAGCGATGATCGCACTTGGTTACCCAGGTGAAATTTCTTCAGATAAGAACACAGCAATTCTTTACGGTGTTCTTTCAACAATTCCATTCATCTACATTCTCTATGTTCTATTCGTAGAACTTGGAAAGTCACTTGATCGCCAGCCAGCTGGCGTTGCAGAGACAGTAGGTCGCTTGCGACTTCTTCTCATCGCGACATGGGGTGTATACCCAGTTTCATACATTCTTGGAATGAACCCATCAACAGATATGGCCGTAGCAGGTCAGCAATTTGTTGGAGTTCAACTCGGTTACACAATTGCCGACGTCCTTGCTAAGTGCGTATTCGGATTAACAATTCTGAAGATTGCACGTATGAAGTCACATGCTGAAGGCATGAAAGACGATCACTAATTAATTAAATAAAGGAGGGGTGTCGAGCAATCGGCGCCCCTCTTTTTTTTATACACTTTTATATATACGCAATTTGTCTATACACAATGGAAAAAGGAGTTGTCATGGGTAACTATCGAATGGGTGCTTATGCGCTAATTGCAGTTGGACTTATCAATTTGAGATACCAAACCGGCCAATCTGGCGTTCTGGCTCATAGCCTTACTATTGCGATTCCAGGCTTAGCTATTTTCCTTCTTACCTTCGTTAAATCGGCACAAAGTTTCTTAGCTAAAAAAGAAACAAAAGCGATAAGCGCAGCGCTAGGGCTTTTGCTTATCGCTTATGCTGTTATAAATTAACAACCGATAAATTTGCTGGTGCGGGAGGCGGGACTTGAACCCGCACGCCGAAGCACAAGTTCCTAAGACTTGCGTGTCTGCCATTTCACCACTCCCGCTGGAGCGTTTTCTTAACGGTGCCTAGATTAGGGCTTCCGAGGATAAGTAACAAAAAACGGTAGCCTTACGCAGGTGTCCCAGCATTCAGACCTCTTAGTAAGCCAGATTCGCGAAGCTATCGCGCGCGCAATCTCGCGCGGGGATTTGGTGGGAGTAGTTCCTGATTCGATTCCACTTGAGCGTCCGAAAAATCGAGACCATGGTGATTACGCCTCTTCTATCGCCCTTGCTCTAGCAAAGCCAGCGGGCAAAAATCCACGCGAGGTGGCAGAACTTTTAAAAGCTGATTTGGAATCGCTCCCAGAAGTTACAAAGGTAGATATTGCTGGTCCTGGTTTTATCAACATCACGCTTAACCGCGCCAGCCAGGCAGATTTGGTTCGCACAATATTAAATAGTGGAGAAAAATATGGACACGGTGCACTCCTTAAAGGCATCAAGATCAATCTTGAATTCATTAGTGCCAATCCAACTGGACCACTGCACCTTGGCCACACTCGTTGGGCTGCAGTAGGAGATTCACTTGGCAGAGTTCTAAGTGCAGCCGGTGCGCAGGTAACGCGCGAGTTCTATATCAATGATCGTGGTAACCAAATGGATTTATTCGGTCAATCGGTAGAAGCCTCGGCTCTTGGGAAAGCGATTCCAGAGGATGGATATCAAGGGGCATACATTGCAGACCTTGCTAAGGAAGTTGTTGCTGCAAATCCTAAAATAACTTCACTTGTCGATGAAGAACAAAGAATTGCTTTTCGCGAGGCGGCATATCGAGTTCAGCTAGATGATCAGAAGCGAGTATTAGAGGTTTTTAATACGCACTTTGATGTCTGGTTTTCGGAGCGGTCACTTCATGACTCAGGTGCTGTCGAACACGGCTTGGAGAAGTTGCGCTCGCAGGGACATGTATTTGAAGAAGAAGGTGCGGTCTGGCTACGCACAACAGATTTCGGTGACGATAAAGATCGTGTCTTGGTTAAGGCAAATGGCGACTTAACCTATTTTGCATCCGATACTGCTTACTACATAAACAAGCGCGAACGCGGATTTGATATTTGTATTTACATGTTGGGTGCAGATCATCATGGTTATTTACACAGACTTAAAGCAACTGCGGCATGCGCAGGTGATGATCCTGAATACAACGTCGATATTCTTATTGGCCAACTTGTAAAGATTATGGAAGGTGGCGAAGAGGTAATACTCTCAAAGCGCGCCGGAACAATTATTACCCTTGAGGAATTAGTTGAAAAAATTGGAGTTGATGCAGCTAGATATACGCTGATTAGATATCCAGTGGATACGCCAATGGTTATGGATATCGATATCTTGCGAAAGAACACAAATGAAAATCCTGTTTATTACGTGCAATATGCACATGCACGTATTGCAGCAGTACTTCGCAGCGCTGGCGAGCTAAAAATCCCAGCAGGTTTAGAAAACTTTGAACCTGCACAGCTTTCACATGACCGCGAAAACGAACTTTTGGGTGCACTCGCCGAGTTCCCTCGCGTTGTAAGTGGCGCGGCAGATTTACGCGAGCCACATCGAGTTGCCAGATACCTTGAAGAACTTGCCGGCCTCTATCACGGCTTCTATGCAGATTGCCGCGTACTTCCGATGGGCGACGAGCCAATCTCGAGCTTGCATAGCGCGCGAATTAATCTATGTGCAGCAACCAAGCAAGTACTGAAGAATGGTCTTGATTTATTAGGTGTGAGTGCACCGGAGAGGATGTAACCGTCATGTGGTCGAAGAATGTAACTTTTCAAGACGGTCAACTGCACCTTTCTGGAATTTCCGCAAAGCAACTTGCCAAAGATTTTGGGACTCCTGCATTTGTAATAGATGAAGATGATTTCCGTACACGTGCAAAAAGCTGGAGCGATGCGCTTAGCCAAGAATTCGGTGCTAGCGCAAATAACGTTTTCTACGCAGCCAAGGCATTCATTTCTGTAGAAGTTGCACGGTGGATTAGCGATCTAGGAATTGGAATCGATGTTTGCACTGGCGGAGAGTTAGCCGTGGCGCTAGCTGGTGGAATTGATCCGGCGAAAATTGAAGTCCATGGAAATAACAAATCACTTGCAGAAATTGACCGCGCGGTTTCTGTAGGGGTTAAGACAATAGTTATTGATTCACTTCATGAAATCGAACGAGTTGCAGCGATGGCACGTAAGCACTCAAAAGTACAGGCGGTATTTTTACGATTAACTCCTGGAATTCAGGCGCATACACATGAGTCGATTTCCACAGCACATGAAGATGTGAAATTCGGATTCTCGATAGCCAGTGGTGCGGCTTGGGCAGCGGTAGAAGAGGTTTCTCGCCATCCCGAAATCCAACTACACGGAATTCATTGCCATGTAGGTTCTCAAATATTTGGAAGTGAATCTTTTGAACTTGCAGCAGAACGCCTCATTGGATTCTTGGCTAAGTACAGAGATGCATTTGGTAAAGAGCTTCCCGAGCTCGACCTAGGCGGCGGATATGCGATTGCTTATTTACCAAATGAAGAAACAGTTATGCCAAGTGAAGTCTTACCTGCACTGGCAAAGGCGGTAAGAAAGTTTTGTACTGCTCATTCCCTTAGCGTTCCGATGATTTCAATCGAGCCGGGACGGGCAATTGTTGGCCCCACGACTTTCACGCTATATGAGGTTGGCACGATTAAAGATGTTGTATTAGAAGATGGCGCCAACCGTCGTTACATATCAGTCGATGGTGGAATGAGTGAGAATATTCGTCCGTCGCTCTATGACGCCCAATATTTTGCAATCCTTGCTTCACGTGAATCTAAGGCTGCAAAAGTTTCTACTCGTGTTGTTGGAAAACATTGCGAAACTGGTGACATTATTATTCGCGAAATCGAACTTCAATCAGATATTGCACCTGGTGATTTGATCGCTACTCCAGCAACTGGGGCATATGGGCGAAGTATGGCAAGCAACTACAACCATGTACCAAGACCACCAGTTATTGCAGTAAAAGATGGCAAAGCCCGCGTAATTGTGCGAAGGGAAAATGAGGCAGATCTGCTCGCTCTTGATGTGAAAGAATAGGCAGATGAGTCCATCAGAGAAGAACGTTTTCGATCGCCCAGTGCGTATCGGCATGCTCGGATGCGGCGTTGTCGGAAGCCATGTAGCCCGCTTGTTGCTTGCAGACACAGATGAACTTTCAACACGTGCAGGCGTAAAAATTGAACTCTCACGCATTGCTGTTCGCACGATCAAAGCTTACGAAGGTATAAATCCTGCGCTTTTCACTACAGATGCCATGTCTATCGTAAATGATCCTGAAATTGATTTGATTATTGAAGTTATGGGTGGCATTGAACCTGCTCGTGAATTGATTATGACTGCGATTGAAAATCATAAATCTGTAGTAACTGCCAATAAAGCCCTGCTTGCAAGCCACGGCGCCGAAATGTTTACAGCTGCATATGCAAAAGGTGAAGATATTTATTACGAAGCAGCAGTTGCTGGTGCGATCCCAATCATCCGCCCTATGCGTGACTCGCTTGTGGGTGATTTTGTTACACGCCTCATGGGAATTGTTAACGGAACAA
>CAIMUD010000237.1 GCA_903844585.1 uncultured Actinomycetes bacterium
CATCGACCTCTTCCTTATCAGGGAAGCGCTCTAACCAGGCTGAGCTATAGGCCCGCAAGTGAAATTGCTTCCATTTGCAGAAGGGCAAGGTTACTTGAACTTCTTCAAGAGACCAAAACCGTGTACTACCAACTCAGGTGGCAGATGCTAGCGGTCTTTTCCAGAAATCTCATCTTCCCGATTCTGTGTGACAGAGAGAAGTGAGACGCCTGCATCAAGGTTTACAAGTCGCACGCCCATTGAATCGCGACCTGTTTGGCGAACCTCAGAAGCTGCTGTTCGCATCACTGTTCTACCTGATGTAATCGCAAGAACTTCATCAGAGTCAGAAATAACAAGTGCGCTAACAAGGGAACCGCGTGAATCTTCGTCAATCTTTGCTGCCTTAATTCCGATTCCTCCGCGACCTTGTAAACGATATTCCTCAATAGGAGTTTTCTTTCCGTAACCACCATCGGTAGCAGTAAATACAAATGATGTTGCGTTGCTTGAATCAACGCGAGCCATTGTTAACAACTCATCGCCGGCACGGAACTTCATTCCGATTACGCCGCTTGTTGATCTACCCATTGGACGAAGTGAATCGTTATCTGCTGCAAAGCGAAGCGACATTGCCTTTCGTGAAACAAGTAGCAACTCGTCACCATCATTGACCAGCGCGGCGGAAACAACTTCATCTCCTGGCTTAAGTGAAATTGCAATAAGTCCACCGATGCGTGGTGAGTCGTATTCAACAAGTGGAGTCTTCTTTGCAAGTCCAGTTTTTGTTGCAAGAACTAAATATGGAGAAACGCTGTAATCCTTAAATGACAAGACTTGTGCAATTTGCTCGTCGGGTTTAAATGCCATCAAGTTAGCGACATGTTGTCCGCGCGCATCGCGTCCTGCATCTGGAAGTTCGTGAACTTTGGCGCGATATACGCGACCTTGATTGGTGAAGAACAACAACCAATCGTGTGTGCTTGCTACGAAGAAGTGATCGACAACGTCATCTTGCTTTAGCGCTGCGCCTTTAACTCCGCGGCCACCTCGACGTTGTGATTTATAAAGGTCTGCATTTGTGCGCTTTGAATAACCGCCATGTGTAATCGTTACAACTACATCTTGGTCTGGAATTAAGTCTTCTGCGGAGAAATCACCTTCGCTAGCCACAATTTGCGTGCGGCGCTCATCGCCGTATTTAGCAACTAAATCAGTGAGCTCTGAAATGATAATTTCGCGCTGCTTTGTTTCGCTTCCGAGAATTGCGTTGAGCTCGACGATGTCAGACATTAGGCCTTCGTATTCATCGTTGATCTTCTGGCGCTCAAGGGCTGCAATACGGCGAAGCTGCATATCCAAGATTGCATTGGCCTGGATTTCATCAACTTTGAGCAACTTCATAAGTCCTGTTCGAGCTTCTTCAGGAGTTGTTGATGCGCGGATCAAAGCAATGACTGCATCGAGTGCGTCAAGCGCTTTGAGGTAGCCCTGCAAAATATGTGCGCGCTTTTCCTTTTCGGCTAAGCGGTATTTAGTACGGCGAACAATTACTTCTACTTGGTGTTCGATATAGAACTTAATAAATTCATCAAGGCGCAGTGTGCGCGGAACTCCATCGACCAGGGCCAACATATTTGCACCGAAAGTGTCCTGAAGTTGTGTCTGCTTATAAAGATTATTAAGTACAACTTTTGGAATCGCTGCATTTTGCAGAACGATCACAAGGCGCTGGCCGAGGCGCTCATTGCCTTCATCGCGAACATCGGCGATGCCTTTGATCTTGCCGTCTTTAACAAGTTCGGCGATCTTAAGCGCCAAGTTATCTGGGTTGACTTGGTATGGAAGTTCGGTCACAACAAGACATGTGCGCTTATTAATTTCTTCCACATTTACAACTGCGCGCATTGTTATTGATCCGCGGCCTGTTCGGTATGCATCTTCAATTCCTGTGCGACCAACAATTAACGCCTTCGTTGGGAAGTCTGGCCCTTTAACAATCTTTAAAAGTTCGGCAAGTAGCTCCTCTGGTTTTGCATCTGGATTATTAAGCGCCCAGATTGTTCCTTCTGTAATTTCGCGCAGGTTATGGGGTGGAATATTTGTCGCCATACCAACTGCAATGCCGGCGCTACCGTTAACTAGAAGGTTGGGAAAACGTGCAGGAAGTACATCTGGTTCTTGCGAACGTCCGTCGTAGTTTGGTGAAAAGTTAACTGTGTCTTCATCGATATCGCGCATCATCTCCATTGCAATAGGAGAAAGGCGCGCTTCTGTGTAACGCATTGCCGCTGCAGGATCGTTACCTGGTGATCCAAAGTTTCCGTTGCCATCTACTAATGGATAACGAAGTGACCATGGCTGTGCCAAGCGAACAACAGTGTCATAAATAGCTGTGTCTCCGTGTGGATGGTAATTACCCATCACATCACCAACGATGCGAGAAGATTTGTAATAACCCTTATCTGGGCGATAACCGCCGTCATACATCGCGTATAGAACACGGCGGTGCACAGGCTTTAAGCCATCTCGAACATCTGGAAGTGCGCGACCGACAATAACTGACATTGCATAGTCGAGATATGAACGCGCCATCTCAACTTGCAAGTCAACTGTTTCGATACGGTCGAAGTCAGCACCAGGATTTTTCATTCCTGTGCGATCTACCGCCTCAATATCTTTTTCTTTATCAGCCATTTAAATATCCAAGAATCTAACGTCTTTAGCGTTGCGCTGAATAAATGATCTGCGTTGTTCTACATCTTCCCCCATAAGCACCGAGAACAAATCATCTGCAGCAGAGGCGTCCTCAAGTGTTACTTGAATAAGAACGCGATGTTCCGGATCCATTGTTGTATCCCAAAGTTCTTTTGCTGGCATTTCACCTAGGCCTTTAAAACGCTGAATTCCGTCATCTTTAGGTAAACGCTTTCCTGCTTCAA
>CAIMUD010000238.1 GCA_903844585.1 uncultured Actinomycetes bacterium
AGGCTGGCATTTATATCAAAACCAATTATCTGATGACCGGCAGATGCCGCACCCACCGCAATTGTTAAGCCCACGTACCCTTGACCAATTATTGATACGCGCATGCTGAAGGGTACCCTTTTTACTTTTTTAAATCCGGATTATTTGGATCTAAGCGCTTCATCTCTATCATCGCTTTCTTCTTCTCCGAAGGGGTGGATGTGGAAAGTGAGTTAATCAATCTCCAGCCTTCATACGAGTCCGGAAATTTAGCTGTTAGATCCTTTGCTATTTGCAGAGCATCCTTATCAAGTTGGTTTTGGCTAAGGAGAATTGCAATCTCGCCCATACGACTAACTTCCATTGGGAACTTATAAGCGGCATCTGTGATGGTTTGCTGATTGCTGGACTCTAGAGCATTTTTGTAACTTACCGATCCTACAAAAGTCGGTAATGCGAGAAAAACTCCAACCATAAATAAACCGATTGACTTCATCAAAATCTCTGGCGAAATCGAGCTCTTTTTCACGGCTTTAGACCCTTGGAGTTCATTCTCATTTTTTGAGTTAAAGGCATATCCAATGAGTAGACCACTAATGACCCAACCCCATATCGCTAAACCAAGTTGATTGATGCTTATTATCGACTGGGCCTGATACGCGACCCAAATACCTATAATTGCTGCAACTATTGGATCATATTTTGTTTGGTTTTTAACTATCTTAAATATCGCAGCAAGTGTTAGACAAGTAAAAAATAAATAGCTTGCTAGCAATATAACCCCGCCATTTGAGAATATATCGATGTAGACATTGTGTGCTGCATTACTAGTGAATTCTGGGCCCCGCCTTAAAGTTGCTTCAACAGAACGTGCACGACGATACCACTGGCCATAGCTATCAAAGCCGACACCAAATATGGGGTGCTGAGTCGCCATCTTTAAACCGGCTGCCCAATAGTCGCCTCGGTATGTAACAGATTCTTTATAGAGCACTGAAGCCAGAGGGCCAATCTGCAACATTCCAAGAATGGTCATAAGTGTTGCCGGGAACAATAGTGAAAGATATGAGCCAACTAGAACCTTTCGTCCGCTGGCCCTCAAATACATAAAACCAGGTATAACCACTCCGGCTGCAACCACAAGAAATCCTTGCTGGGAGTGCGTTTGATAAATAACGAATAGTCCAAGCACAATATATGCAACATAGAGAAAGGTAATCTTAGATATCTTCTTAGTTCCAAGTCCAAGGGCTATGACAAATGCGACAAACATGCCGACAAGAGATGACTGGAAGTTTGGGTTACCTAAAAATCCAAAAACGCGATTGTATGGATTAGACCAATCGAAAAAATCAATATTTAGACTTTGGAGAAAGCCGTAAAAAATTGAGAACCCTGCTATAAGAAGAACTAGACGGGGAGTTTTCGTTAAATTCTTTGTGTTGGCAACTTCATAGGCGGCGAGTAAAAACAGGCTGAGTGCGATGTAGCTTTGAAGTCCTGTATTTCTGCCAGTAACACCAAATAGTTGCTGGGTATACGAAGCTCCAGAAAAAAAGAAAACCAAGAGTGAAGCAGTAATAAAGAGAATTACTGCGACGTAAGTTAGTGGCAATTTCCTTCTGGGCTTCTTAAATAAATTCATTATTACTAGCCCTCCGGCAGTTAAGCCGATCGGAAGTAATGCCAACATTTTTGGAGCATTGATTGGGTCCATGGCTAGGTTCGGAGCAATTATTAGAGTTACGAAAAATAGACCGTAGGAAACTAATTTAAATACAAAGTCCGAAAGCTCGCTTTTTAGCATGTGGCAATAGTACTAATCCAGCTTCATAAAAGCCGAAACCCGGCCCCCACCGAAGTGGGAACCGGGTTTCGGTTCTAGATCTTTATCAGATCA
>CAIMUD010000239.1 GCA_903844585.1 uncultured Actinomycetes bacterium
ATACCTGTACTTGGAGACGTCGCATAGCCCGGTCGAGTGCGCCTCACTGCTAACGAGGTAAGGTTTAATCGCCTTCAGGAGTTCAAATCTCCTCGTCTCCGCTCAGTTTCAACTTTACGCGGTAACAATTAGAGTACGCAGATGACTAGACGCAGCGTTCTTGTAACAGGTGGTTCCCGCGGTATCGGGGCGGCAATTGCCCGCGAATTCGCACAAGCAGGCGATCAGATAGCTGTTCACTATGTTTCATCGCAGCCAGTTGCTGAAGAGGTGCGTAAATCTTTGGCCGGCACCGGTCATATAACTGCGCAAGCTGATCTGCGTGATCCTGATGCAATTCGCAAAATGGTTGATCAGGTTGCAAAAGAATTTGGGAAGATTGATGTTTTGATTAACAATGCTGGAATCTTCATAGATCACCCAATTGAGGGAACGACTTACGAAGAATGGCAAGAAGCTTGGTCTTCGACTATTGGGATAAATCTAATTGGCGCTGCAAATGCTTCTTGGTGTGCTTTGCAACATATGCCAAAGAATGGAACTTCTCGAATTGTTAATGTTGGATCACGCGGAGCATTTCGTGGCGAACCTTTAAGCCCGGCATATGGCGCATCAAAAGCTGCGATGGTGGCCTTTGGTCAATCAATTGCAAAAGCTTTGGCACCAATGCATATTGGAGTTACAACACTTGCTCCAGGATTTGTTGAAACAGAGATGGCAGCAAGGCTGTTAGATGGCCCAGAAGGCGATGGCATCCGTGCACAAAGTCCATTTAATCGGGTAGCAAAACCAGAAGAGTTAGCTAAAGCCGTTTACTTCTTA
The DNA here is from genome assembly GCA_903844585.1 of uncultured Actinomycetes bacterium. The sequence continues at coordinate 823 of CAIMUD010000239.1, forward strand.
GCATCTCCCGATAGCGAATGGGCCAGCGGAGCAGTTTTAGACTTCAATGGCGCTTCTTACTTACGGATGTAAGTTATTTAATTAACTCACGCAATCCAGCAACAAGACGATTTACATCATCCATGGTGCTGTAAGGCGCCAAGCCTGCGCGCACAGCGCCTTTATCTTCGAGTCCTAAAGCACGAGAAGTTTCGAGTGCATAGAAGTTTCCGGCAGGTGCATTTACATTTAACGTCGCTAAGTGTTTGTAAACTGCAGCGCCTTCAATACCTTTAAGGTTAAAAAAGAGCGTAGGTGTTCGCTTTTTAGCGTGCCCGTACAAGGTGATGCCAGGCAGTTTTGCTACCTCTGATTCCATATATTCAAAGAGAGTATCTTCATATTTTTCTAGTTCGGTCATGGAATGAACTAGGCGCTCACGACGGCTGCCGGTGCCACCTGGAACTAAATCTGCAAGGTAATCAATTGTGGCGATACAGCCGGCCATCAATTCATACGGAAGAGTTCCAAATTCAAAGCGTTCAGGCACATTATTTGTTGCAGGCAACAATTTGTCGTTATTTAAAGTTTTAAGAAGTGCCGGATCTGCAGCAATTGCTGCGCAGTGTGGCCCGAATATTTTATAGAAGGATAAACCGAAGAAATCTGCGCCCATCGCTTTCATATCAATTGAAGTATGTGGAGATAGATGAACGCCATCTACATAAAGCAGAGCACCGGTCTTATGTACTTCCTTAGATATTTCCTGAATATTTGGTCTAGTTCCTAAAGCATTTCCGGCGCCAGTTACTGCAACTAATCGCGTCTTATCGTTTAGGAGTTCGGTGATCTTTGAAGTAGGTAAATCACCAGTTGCTGGGTCAAACTTTGCCCAGCGAACAACTGCACCGACTGCTTCTGCGGCTTGCACCCACGGCCGAACATTTGAATCATGATCAAGAGTAGTGACGATGATTTCATCACCTGGCTTCCAGGTCTTGGCTAAAGTTCGTGAGAAGTCGTAGGTAATTTGGGTCCAGCTGCGACCATAAACAACGCCCAATGGATCTGCATTTACAAAATCAGCAACTGCTTGGCGAAAGCCAAGAACA